>JABDJZ010000309.1 GCA_013003255.1 Rhodothermales bacterium | reverse complement strand
GCCCAGGACGGTTGCCTGTTCAAAGACATCGGCCAGGGCCTCCTGGGAATCGATGGCGTGGAACTGAGCTTCAAACGCCGCCACGACTTCCATCTGCTCCCCGGAAAGGTACTGGGAGCGAGCATCCAACTGCGCCTGAGTCAGGGGGGGCGCTTGCGGTCGGGACGAGTCTGACTGGTCCCGGGTCTCGGTTTCGGAGGCGCACCCGGCAACGACGGCTGCCGCGAGCAGGAAGGAGAGGGGCCGCAGGATGCGCACGATGTTCTGGCCGGTCTTGGTTGGGAGGAATCTACGGCCTGGCAAACCGTGCGGGTGGCTCCGGGCACACCTACCTTGGGTAAAACACCGCCAGAGCCATGACCCTGCTGCTACCCATCCTGACCGTCGTTCTTTCCAGCCTACTGCCCGCAAGTGCTCCCGCTGAGGCTACTGAAGACCTGGACGCTTTCTGGACCGAGGTTTCCCGGACGGTGGCAGAGGGAGATTTCGAGGGATATGCCGCCACCTACCACCCCGATGCGGTGCTTGTAAATCAGTCCTCAGGCGCGAGCTATCCCATCGCCCAGGCGCTCGATGGTTGGAAACAAGGCTTCGTCGACACGGCGGCCGGGAAAATGACCGCCTCGGTGGAATTCCGCTTCACCCAGCGATTGAATGACGAAACAACGGCTCACGAAACCGGCATGTTCTGGTACTCGGCCGCCACCGGTGACGCGGACGCCACCGGAGCGATTGTCCACTTTCAGGCCCTTCTGGTCAAGATGGACGGCGAGTGGAAAATGGTGATGGAGTACCAGATGCAGCCTGCTACCGAGGCCGAGTGGGAGGCCGCCGGCTAGCGGTCAGTCCTGCGCTGCGACGCGCTCAAAAACGCGCACGTAGTCAACTTTCATGATCTGCGGGAAGGCGGTCGCGGCGCTCGGACTCCCGGGCCAGTCGCCGCCCACGGCGACATTCAGCAGCAGGTGGAAACGCTGGTCGAATGGGGCGGGATAGTCGTGACCAAATGTTGACCAGTTGCGATGCACGCGGTACTGGACACCATCCACGTACCAGCGCATTTCGGTTTCGTCCCATTCCAGTTCGAAGACGTGGAAGTCATCCGAGAAAGCCCCTGACGGGAGCGTGTACGAAGAGCCCTCGTGGTAGTGCTGCGGGGCGTTCTCCCGCGTGTAGTGCAGGGTTCCATACACCGTCCGGGGTTCGTGGCCTAGGTACTCCATGATGTCAATCTCGCCGGAGTGCGGCCAACCGCCGTAGACATTGTCCGTGGGAAGCATCCAGATGGCCGGCCAAATGCCCTGACCGATGGGCATCTGCGCCCGGACTTCCACGCGTCCGTACTTGAAGTCCACCTTGTCCTTGGTGTTGATCCTGGCCGAGGTGTACTCCCTGGTGCCGTCTGCCGCCGTGTACGTCTCCTTGCGCGCCACGAGGTAGAGGACGCCGTCTTCGATGGTTGAGTTGTCCTTTCGGGCCGTGTAGTACTGGAGTTCGTTGTTGAATGGATTGCCGGTCACCCAGTGTGTCCAGTTGGCGGTATTGACCTCGTGGCCCTCGAACTCGTCATTCCAGACCAGGCTGTAGCCTTCCTTGGCAGGAATGACTTCGGGCTCCGGCTCGGGCTCGTTGGAGGTGCTGTCACAGGCCGTGAGACTCGGCGCGAGAAGAATCAGGAACAGGGCGGGAAAAAGGCGACGCATGACCATCCGGTATGTTGCCTTTCGTAAACGTGAGGCGGGCCGTACCGTTTCCGCAGATCGAGCCGTTTGCCTCAATCTTGATCCGGCGCGGACTGGGCTGCCGACGTGCCGAAGGAAAACACCCGGTCCACGTGATCGACGGCCCCCAGCGCCTCATCAGTGACCTGCGTGCCGGTGACATTCAGGTACTTGAGGTGGGTCAGATTCGAGAGCGGCATCAGGTCTGAAACACCGGTGTTTTGCAGCCAAAGCTTCTCGAGCCGCGGTAGACTGGATATCGCCGCGAGATCAGTGTCGATCACGTCGCTGCGGGAAAGGTCCAGCCACACAATCTGGTCCGCGAGGGCCGCGAGCTTCGTGCCGCCGTCCTCAAAACAGGCGGCTCTGGTTTCGCACCGCACGGACAGGAAATGCTCGTTCAGGGCCACAGCCTGGACGCGCGCTCCCTGATCGGCAAGGGCCTGGATGAGTGCCGGGTCGGCAGGCTCAACCTCAAGGGCCCACACCCCGGTTCTGATTTCGCCGAGTCCGGAGACCTCCAGGATGCGACGGACGCTCTCCGGGATCACCGCCTCGGCCAGGGTCTTGTCGAAGGAGGCGCCCTGGTCAACCCACCAGGAAAGCAACCGGGCACCCGATGGACTCAAGGGCGCGGCGTCCCGAGGTGGCATGGCCTCCTCATCCGAAGGGGGCAGGAAAAGGCGTTCGATAAGTGGACTGCTTTCGGACTGGCCAGCGAGCACAACTGGCCCGTCATTTCCGCCATCAAGAATCCCCTCGGGGGTCCGCAGATCAAGTCCGCCGCGGGTCCTGCCCTCACCGTGGCAGGCGGTACAGCGAGCCGCGAGAATGGGGGCCACCACCGCCTCATAGACCGTCGTGGAGTCGGGGTCTCCCAGACGCAATCTCTCGGGCGCCTCGTTACTCCCGAGGATGGACAACTGCAGCGGGGTGTGGGCCGCGAGGTAGTCCGGGCCGTGCGTCAGCGAGCCCCCGTTGTGTCCAGTGATTACCAGGAGGATGGCGGCGAGCGCGGTGCCTCCTCCAAGCACCCAGCCTGCCCGGGAGTCGCCTGAGGACCGGAGCAGCCAGGGCATCCACGAGGCCGTGATAACCAGCAACGCGCCTCCCAGTCGGTGGACGAAGAGCGTGTCGTCGTTGTACCCGCCCGCCTGAGCGAGCAGAAGCCCGCCTGCGATGGCCGCCACGCCGGACCAGGCGCCAGCCAGCCAGGTCCACTCACTCCAGGCCAGCACATCTGGCCAACGGCGGGACGCCAGTCCCAGCAGGACGGCAAAGGCCACGAGTCCAATCGGCAGATGGACCAGCATCGGGTGCAGCCGCCCCGCAAGTCGGGACAGGTCCGTAGGCCGACCGCCCGGGTCGATCAGGATAAACAGGGCTGCCACGACGAACAGAACGGCAATCGCCTGGAAGCGCAGGACCTGGTCGGAGAGTTTGGGGTGGGGCGAGTCGGCGGTTCGGGTCATGCCAGGATCTCCCGCACCACCCTGCCGGACACGTCGGTCAGCCGGAAGTCCCGTCCCTGGAATTTGTGGGTCATGCGCTCGTGATCGAAACCCAGCGTGTGGAGTATGGTGGCCTGGAGGTCGTGTACGTGTACGCGTCCGGAGAGGGCCGTGTAGCCAATCTCATCCGTCTCGCCGTACGTGAACCCCCGCTTGACGCCGCCGCCCGCGATCCACATGGTGTACACGTCGCTGTGGTGGTCGCGACCCACGAAGGGATTGTCCTCGCCCGTGCGATTCTCCAGCATGGGCGTGCGTCCGAACTCCCCGCCCCAGACCACCAGCGTGTCCTCGAGCAGGCCGCGCCGCTTGAGGTCGGCCAGCAGGGCGGCGATGGGTCGATCCGTTTCCCGGCACCGGTCGCGGAATCCGTGACTCAGCGACTCGCTCTCGCCAGCTCCGTGGGAATCCCAGCCCCAGTGGAACAGCTGGACAAACCGAACGCCCCGTTCTACCAGCCGGCGGGCCAGCAGGCAGTTGTTGGCGAAAGAGAGCGAGCCCGGTTCGGTGCCGTACTCGGCGTGGACATACTCCGGCTCCTGCGTGATGTCCATGGCCTCCGGGACCGACATCTGCATGCGAAACGCCAACTCGTACTGCGAGATGCGTGTCAGGATTTCCGGATCTCCCACATCCTCATATTGCTGCCGGTTGATCTGGGTAATGGCCTCGATGCTCTTCCGGCGCAGGTCCCGCGTCACGCCGTCCGGATCCGACAAGTAGAGCACGGGATCGCCCTCTGATCGGCACTGCACCCCCTGGTAGATGCTCGGCAGGAAGCCGGATCCGTACACGGAAGCACCGGCATCCGGCTGGGCAGCACCCGAGAGGAGCACCACGAATCCGGGCAGGTTTTCGTTCTCCGATCCCAGGCCGTAGGTGGCCCAGGACCCCATGCTGGGCCGCCCCAATCGCGGGCTTCCGGTGTACAGGAAGAGTTGGGCCGGCGCGTGGTTGAACTCATCGGTGTGCATGGCCTTGAGGAAGGTCACCTCGTCGGCCATCTCGGCAAAGTGCGGCAGGTGGTCCGATACCCAGGCGCCGGACTGGCCTCGCTGCCTGAAGTTGGCCACGGGCCCCAGCATCTTGGGCGTTCCACGGATGAACGAGAACCGCTTTCCCTCGAGCAGGGAAGGAGGACACAGCTCCCCATCCAGCTTGGCTAGCTCCGGCTTGTAGTCGAAAAGCTCCAGTTGACTGGGCGCACCGGCCATGTGGAGGAAGATGACGCGCTTGGCCGTCGGCAGGAAATGGGGTGCCCGCGCGGCCAGAGGGTCCAGCGGGGACGCGGCGAGGCTTCCTGGCCCCGTGCCGGCACCCGGGAGGCAGCCTCCCATGAGACTACCGAGTGCAGCAGCGCCCAATCCCGTTGAGCAACTCTTCAGGAAGTGGCGTCGCGTCAGGTAGTGCGCTTCGCGCAGGCGGGCTTCTTTCTGGATGTCGGTCATTCGCGTGTCAGGGCCTCATCCAAATTCAGAAGTACGTTTGCCGCGAGGTCCAGCCGATCCGCGCCGGCCTCATCCACAAGGTCTGTCAGGACGTCGATCTTGGCTTCGTCAGGCCTCCGCCCCAGAACCATTCGGTAGCCCGCGGTCAGCCTGGTGCGGAGGTCCCCGTCCACGCCCGCCATGCGATTTCCCAGCGCGACGGATGCTTCCCAGAACACGGGATCATTCAGCGTGACCAGGGCCTGCAGCGGGGTATTGGTGGTGATGCGGCGAGAAACGCAAAGTTCGCGGGAGGGACTGTCGAAGGTCACGAGCGAAGGGTAGGGGGCGGTGCGCCGCCAGTAGGTGTAGACAGCGCGCCGGTACCGGTCTTCGCCCTCGGAGACCTGCCATTGGGCCCCGTTGTAAGGATTGCGCCAGATACCCTCGGGCTGCGGGGGCATCACCGAGGGCCCCAGACGCTTGGTACTCAGCAGTCCGCTCGCGGCCAGCGCCTGGTCCCGAATCTGCTCGCCGGTCATGCGGACTCTTGGGCCGCGGGAAAGCCAGATGTTCTGCGGGTCGCGGTCATTGGTGCGGACGGACGACTGCCGGTAGGTCCGCGACATCACCATCATTCGAAGCAGCCCTTTCACGCTCCAATCGAGGTCCTCCCGGAAACTGACGGCGAGCCAATCGAGCAACTCAGGGTGGGAGGGAGGCTCGCCTACGGTACCGAAATCCTCCAGCGTCAGGACGATGCCCCGGCCAAAAAGCTGCTCCCAGAACCGGTTGACGGTGACGCGGGCGGTCAGCGGGTTTTCAGGAGATACCAGCCAGTTGGCAAAGTCGAGCCGGTCTGCCGCATCGGGCAGTGTTCCGGGGAGTGAGGCCGGGACGCCGGGCTCCACCGGATCGCCCTGGGTCAGGAAGCTGCCGCGGTCCATGATGCGCGTCACCCGTGCTTCGTGCGGTGGGTTTTCCCGGAGTACCGGCGTAGTTGTCGGTCCGAGGGCCCATCGCTCTCCCTCCAACTCCCGGATCCGCGCGGTGAGATTCGCTGTGGAGGCGTGTACTTCGGCAAATCGGTCGCGGATGAACGCACGCTGGTACGGTGAGCGGTCCTCCGCCGGAATCTTCCCGATGCGAAGCACCTCGTTCTGAACCGTGGTGGAGAGGCGACCGGCGACAGCCGGATCTCCGAGGTTGGCCTCCCAGTCCGCCTGAACCTCCAGACTTTCGGCGGTCTCCAGATGCGCTCTCAAGGCCGCGCGCGCCTGCTCCAGATCTCGCTCGATTCGGGCGGCTGCTTCCGGATCATCGTATTCGAACAGGACCGGTTCTTCGCTGGGCTGATCCCAATCGCGGGTGTTGTTGAATACCGCCATCGAGCGGTAATAGTCTGCCTGCCGGAAGGGGTCATAGGGATGCCCGTGGCATTGGGCACACGACATCGTGGTCCCTTGCCAGACCTCCCAGGTGGTATTGACCCGATCGACGACGGCGGCGATGCGGTGCTCCTCATCGTCCGTGCCGCCCTCCTCGTTGGTCATCGCGTTCCGGTGAAACGCGGTGGCGATGAGTTGCTCGGTATCGGAGTCCTCCAGCAGGTCGCCGGCCAACTGCTGGATGGTGAAGTCGTCAAACGGAAGGTCCCGGTTGAATGCCTGAATGACCCAGTCCCTGTACCTCCAGATGGACCGGTGTCGATCTGCCTCGTAGCCCTTGGAGTCCGCGTACCGGGCGAGGTCCAGCCACATGGTTGCCCACCGCTCTCCAAAACCGGGGTGTCCGAGCAGCTCGTCCACGTAGGCACCGAATGTCTCATCAGTGAGCGGGGTTTCGCACAGTGCGTCCAGGCGATCGGGGTCCGCCGGCAGGCCGGTAAGGTCCAACGAGACCCTTCGGCCGAGTACGTGGCACGTGGCCTCGGAGGCGGGCGAAAGGCCTTCGCCATCCATGCGGGCTCTGATGAAGTGGTCCAGGGGTGAGGCGGCCCAGTCATCGGTCTTCGGGACCACGGGTCTCTCGGGCGGCGCGTAGGACCAGTGGGTTTCCCACTGCGCCCCCTGCGCTATCCATCGCCTGAGGCGGTCCACCTCTTCGTCGGTCAGCGCGGGCGCATCC
>JABDJZ010000268.1 GCA_013003255.1 Rhodothermales bacterium | reverse complement strand
CCTCTATGCACAGCTCCCGCTCGTATACCGGCGCCTGTTCTCCGTCGACCCCATCACGGATCCGGGGCTTGCCGAGAATCGGGCCGATGACCTTGGAGCGGTCAAGGATGTCCTGGTCCGTTGGTCCGACGGTCGTGGCGCCGGAGTCCTCGTGGTGCACGGGCTTCTGGGTAGCGGCCGCACCTCATTCTTGAGGTTGGTGGATCTCGAGATTCGCGAGCGCTTCAGGACCGTCCGCGTGTCCCTCGACAGGCGAATGACCAACGAAGCTGAGCTGGCCGCACACCTGGCTGCAGCGGTCCTGCCAGACGTGGCCTTTGCGGGCGGTTTCGAGGAACTGGAGCAGGCCATCGAGGAGCAGGTGGAGGAGCGCAGCACCGTAGTGCTCGTCGACAACCTCGAGATGGCGCTATTCCAGACTCCTGGCGGCACGGATCTGCTGAACAGGCTCCTCCTGTTCTGGATTCGAACCGATGACAGCGTTGCCTGGTGCGCATCGGCCAGCACCCTGGCCTGGCAGTTTGCCCAGAAGACGGCCTCCGGTGCTTCGCGTCTGACTATTCCGCTCGCCTTAACCCCATGGTCCACGGCGTCCATCCAGGAGATGGTCCTGAAACGCCACCGTCGCACCGGCATTGCTCTGGAGTTCGCCCCGCCCAAGGACCCGTCCCCCATTACCAAGCAGCGGCTCAAGCGCGCCCGATCCGTTCAGGAAGCCCAGAAGATTCTCGCCGCAGAGTTCTTCGACGCCCTGTACAAAATCGCCGGCCAGTCTCCCACCCGTGCCCTGTTCGAGTGGATTCGCGCCGGTACCTTCAGCGAAGACGGAACCGTCCTCGTGCTGGACCCCATCAAGCCCATTTCCTTCGGCTACCTGCAGCAGTTCGAGAATGACATCGCCTTCACCATGCGGTCATTCATCCTGCACAACTCGCTGACCGTCGAGGAACACGCCCAACTCTTCCGCACGTCCCAGGCCGGCTCACTGATGGCCTTCGAGACCCTCCTCTCAGCCGGCCTGATCGAATCCCTCGAGCCCAGCAAACGCGTCGCCATCGAAGCCGGAGTACGCTATCGCGTCCGCCGCCTAGTCCTCGAACCCGTAGTCCGATCCCTCCAGGAACGGCACTTCGTGTACTAGGCAAGCTCTCCGCGATGCGAGCAAAGCGAGCGAGCCCTCTTTGAGCGAGGCGAACGAAGTGAGCCGATGCGCCCACCTGCGGGCACAACCTGTAAATCTGCCCGAGATCTTTCGCAGATCAAGGCGTCCGAGGCGAGCGGAGTGAGGCGTACTCCTGTACGCCGCAGCGACGGGAGTCCGAAGGACAACGCAGAGATGCGGAAGAGACCGGGTAGATTTACCCGATGTGCATTTGGAGTTCTTCGCGCCGATGCTTCTGACGAAGCTTCCGGAGGGCCTTCTCCTTGATCTGCCGGACGCGCTCACGCGTGAGCCCGAAACGCTGACCAATCTCTTCCAGCGTCAGCGGATGCTCCCGGCCAATACCGAAGTACAGGCGGGTAATCTCAGCTTCCCGCGGATGCAGTAGCGACAGCGCACGCTCAATGTCAATCTTGAGCGACTCGTCCATCAGGATGTCGTCCGGCGAGGTATCCTCGTCGTTCGGCAGGACGTCCAGGAGGCTGTTGTCGTCGTCCTCGTTGAACGGAGCGTCCATGGAGAGGTGACGGCCGGTGTGCTGCATGGCCTCGCGCACCTTCTCGACATCCACTTCCAGTTCCTTGGCCAGCTCCTCGATGTTCGGCTGACGCTCGTGCGTCTGCGAGAGACGGGCACTGGTCTTGCGAATCTTGGAGATGGTTCCAATCCGGTTCAGCGGGAGACGCACCACGCGGCTCTGCTCGGCAAGGGCCTGCAGGATGGCCTGGCGAATCCACCAGACTGCGTAGGATATGAACTTGAACCCGCGGGTCTCATCGAAGCGCTGGGCGGCCTTGATGAGTCCGTAGTTGCCCTCATTAATGAGGTCGGCGAGCGTCAGGCCCTGACCCTGATACTTCTTGGCAACAGACACCACAAATCGAAGGTTTGCGCGGGTCAGCCGATGCAGCGCATCCTGATCCCCCTGCTTGATCCGGCGAGCCAGATCCACCTCTTCCTGCGGGGTCAGCAATGGTATTTGACCGATCTCCTGGAGATACTGGTCGAGCATCCGTTGCTGTCGCGGGACGTACATATACCTTCTTCCTGGTTAAGACTTGTGGGCTGCGATCACCGGGTGGGTACCGGCATGTGCCTCTCGCGGCGACGCCCCTTCACTCGTTCCGGCGGGTCTTGTTCCCGCAGGTTCCGCTGTTCGAAGGCAATTGATCACAGTATGTTAATTTTACGGAAAGCGCTGAATTAACAGCACTTATGACAATGGGCCACTGGAGGTTTCCTTCATGGCGAGAATCCCGTCGGCAATGACGCGGTCCTCGCTCATGCGCGGAACTTTGGTCTGGGCGCTGACCCGTCCGCGGGAAGCCTTCAGCCATTTCAGGAACGCACCCGGAGCCAGGGGAATGATTTCGGGGGCTCCGAAAGCCCCGCATTCTCTCCGGATGACGTAGTGGCGGTTCACGTCTTGTAGGTACGTATCAATTACCCCGGCTAGTGCTGAGAAATCGCCGGGAGGCTGATCGAATTCAATGAGCCACTGATGCCGGGGCGGCGTACGACCTTCGGGTGCCAGCGCGGCAATGTGATAGTCCCGAAAGCGGGCCCCGGTCTCCTTGCACGCGAGTTCCAGGGCAGACCGCGCCTCGCCGCCGAAAATGGCCTCGCCGTAGGCATCCAGCCTCTCGCTGGTTCGGCCGGCCACCACGATGCGGTGCGGATACAGGTTGGTGAACCGCACGACGTCTCCCACGCCGTATCCCCAGAAGCCGGAACAGGAACTGACGTGGATGCGGTACCGGACGTCAACCTCGACATCGCGGATGGTATAGCGCCGGGC
>JABDJZ010000255.1 GCA_013003255.1 Rhodothermales bacterium | reverse complement strand
GGTGATTACCGTGGGCTATGGCGGCCTTCCCGACCGTGATGGCATTGTGACGCTGGACGCCTGCATCATGGATAGCGACGGTCGCTGCGGTTCAGTGGCCTACCTCCAGCATATCATGCACCCCATTTCCGTGGCCCGGAAGGTCATGGAGGAGACCCCCCACGTCATGCTCGTGGGTGAGGGGGCTCAGGAGTTCGCGCGCAACCAGGGTTTCGAGGAGACCAACCTGCTCACGCCGGAATCCGAGGCAGCCTGGCGACAGTGGCAGGAGGAAGAGGGGCCGGAACGGCCGCCGATCAACGTGGAGAATCACGACACCATCGGAATGCTGGCGCTGGATGCCGATGGAGACATGGCCGGGGCGTGTACCACCAGCGGTGCCTCCTTCAAGTATCACGGCCGGGTTGGCGATTCGCCCATCATCGGAGCCGGGCTCTATGTAGACAATGCCGTTGGCGGTGCGACTGCCACAGGCTGGGGCGAAGCGGTAATACGTGCCGTGGGCTGCTTCCTGGTGGTGGAGTTCATGCGCCAGGGCCATTCCCCCGAGGATGCGTGCCGACTGGCGGTGGAGCGGGTAATCGAAAAGAACCCAGACTGGCGGGACATTCAGGTGGGCTTCCTGGCGCTCAACAAGCAGGGCGAGTATGGGGCCTACTGCATTGCCCCGGGATTCAACTACGCGGTCCAGACGCCTGATGGAGGCAACCAGTTGCTTGACTCAGGGAGTCGATTGTAGGAATCGTGCGTGGAGCTCGCCCGGATGGCACCGCTAAAGGTTCGGCCAGGTGTCGGACAGCCGATAGCCGAGCGGCCAGGGGTCTGCGGGATCCAGTGTGTGCTGGTGGGTACCGGTGATCCAAGCCCGGCCGGAGACCGTCGGAATGATGGCCGGCGTCCCCTTCAGGTCGACGCTCGCGGCGATGCCGCATCGAAACTCGGAGCCGATGATGGAGCGGGCGATGTACTCCTCGCCCGGACTCATCAGACCGCGGGCATTCAGGACGGCCATGCGGGCGGAGCAACCGGTGCCGGTGGGGGATCGATCAATCTTGCCGGGGTGTATGGCCACTGCGTTGGAGCCCGTCAGGGTATTTCCCGACCGTTCAAGCGGCCCCGTGAATTGGCAGAATGAGATGTGTCGCCAGTCAGGATTCGCGGGGTGCTCGAACCCCAGTTGCTCGTTGGCGGCACGGGCAATCCGCATGCCGGCCACGGCCAGATCGCGGGCCTCGCCCGGCTCGATGGCAAACCCCAGAGAGGCAGCGTCCACCAGGACAAAACTGTCGCCGCCATAGGCCGTGTCCACCTTCAGCGTGCCCAGCCCCTCGACCTCCAGATCCGCGTCGAGTCGGGCCGCAAAGCTCGGGACATTGGTGATGGTGATTCGCTCGGCCTTTCCATCCCGACAGGTGGCCCGGGCTTCAATGGTGCCTCCGGGCGCTTCCAGTCGGAGCAACGTCTCGGGCTCCGTCATCGGGAGAATTCCCGTGTCCAGGAGCACCGTCGCCACGCAAATCGAATTGGACCCGGACATCGGCGGCGTGTCTTCCGGCTCCATGATGATCCATCCCATGTCCGCCGTGGGGTCCTTCGGAGGCACGAGCAGGTTGACGTGTCTGAAGACGCCCCCCCGGGGCTCATTCAGAACAAACCTGCGCAGGGCATCATCTTCAGCGATGAAGGTCCGCTGGTCCCAGATGGTTTCGCCGGGGGGAGGTGCAACGCCGCCGACAATCACGTCGCCGACCTCGCCTTCGGCGTGGCAACTGACCACGTGGATGACCCTGGAGGTGCGCATGGATGAGGGGTGATGACGGGCGGGGACCCGGACGCTGATCATGCGTTGACCGCTGCCCGATCAACGACACCGGATTATGGAACTCGGAATCTACACCTTTGTCGAGAACACCGCGGATAGCGCGGGGATGACTCAGGCGCCCGCCGATCGCATGTCGGACCTGCTGGAGGAGATGCGTCTCGCGGATGAGGTCGGTCTGGACGTCTTCGCCATCGGTGAACATCATCGTCCGGAGTATCTCGCGTCCAGTCCCTCCACGATATTGGCGGCCGGGGCCGCGGTGACCAAGCGCATCCGGCTCTCCAGCGCGGTCACGGTCCTCGGCTCCGAGGACCCCGTCCGCGTATTTCAGCAGTTTGCCACCCTTGATCTGATTTCCGGAGGGCGCGCCGAGATCATGGCGGGCCGGGGCTCCTTCATCGAGTCCTTTCCCCTGTTCGGGAACGAGCTGGGCGACTACGACAGGCTCTTTGCCGAAAAGCTCGATCTGCTCCTGCGACTTCGGGAGGAAGCGATCATCTCATGGGAGGGCGAGTTTCGGCCCTCGATAGACGGCCGCGGCGTGTATCCGCGACCGGTCCAGGAGACGCTTCCGGTCTGGCTGGCCGTCGGCGGAACGCCTGCCTCGGCGGTGCGGGCAGGAACGTTAGGTCTTCCGTTGGCACTGGCCATCATTGGCGGCAACCCGTCCCGGTTCAAGGGCTTCGCCGACCTCTACCGCAAGTCATTGGCGGAGGCGGGCAATCCGCTGGAAACGCCCATGAGCATCAACGCCCACGGGTTCGTAGCGGAAGATGCCCGAAGGGCGGCAGACATCGCCTATCCGCCTTTTGCCGAGACCATGAATCGCATCGGCGCCGAGCGTGGATGGCCGCCGACGAGCCGCGCCCATTTCGATCACGAGGTGGGGCCGAACGGCGCACTTCTGCTGGGCAATCCGGAGCAGGTGGCCGAAAAGATCATCCGGCAGCATGCGCTATTCAAGCACGATCGGACGCTGATTCAACTCAGTGTGGGTACGATCCCGCACAAGGAGATGATGAAGGCCATCGAACTGCTGGGGACCAAGGTTGCGCCGCTAGTTCAGGCGGAGACGGTGGGCTGAGTGCACCAGGGGGTCGGGAAGCGTTCGGGGTGTCGGGATCTGCCCTTGGTGTTCAGGCCTGATCACCGCCCGGCTTTCCGAGCAGGTGCCGTTGCATCGCCGAAACGCCGTGCCCGTGATCGGAGCGGCTGTCCCGGTCCGGATGGATGCGGTGGGGTCCGAAGAGCAGCAGGCGGAGAATGGCGTCCGGCCGGTCGTGCAGGCTAGCCCAGGACAGAGGAGTGTTGCCGTGGGTGTCGCGTAGTTCCACGTCGCCACCGGCAGCAATGAGTGCCTCAATCATTGAGCTGGACCCGAAGGCAGCCGCCCGGTGCAAGGGCGTCTCGCCGGCGGTCCGGACATCCCGCATGAAGCACCCGGACTCGATGCCGGGTCGGGAACGTGCGTTGGGGTCGGCACCGGCGCGGAGCAGGACGTCCACCACCACCTCAAATTCAGGCCGCCCCGGGACGCTAGTTGCCGCGTGAAGTGGGGTCTCCTGCGTGTCCTCAAGAGGCACCGTCGGACTCGCACCCAGCTCGAGGAGGTACTCGCAGAGCCTCCAGTGACCGTGGAAGGCGGCTCCGTTCAGGTCGAAATTCGGCCCGAGCAGCTCCGGGGAGGCGCCCGCCTCGATGAGGAACGAAATGGCTGAGACGTCTCCGTAATAGGCGCACCAGCGTATCAAGGGGACGCCGTCCCTGTCGCTGGCGTCCGGTGGCATCCCGGACCGGACAATGTCCAGCACCAGGTCCGTTCTGCCGTTGACAATGCGGTCTACCACAGCCACCGGTCTAGAAGAACTGGTCGATGAGGATCGGATTGCCGTCCGGGTCCAGGGCGGTGAGTGATCCGGGCCCGGATCCTTCCTCGTCCACCTCACTCATCAATTCGACACCCTGCTCCTTGAGGTGCTTTTGGAGGACCCGGATGTCTGTGAACGAATCGAGCTGGCTGGTGTCCTGCCCCAATCCCGGATTGAAGGTGAGGATGTTCTTCTCAAACATGCCCTGGAACAGCCCGATGATCGTGGTTCCGTTCTTCAGAATCAGGTAGCCTTCGCCGTCTCCTCCGGTGACTTCGAATCCAAACTTCTGGTAGAAATCCCTGGAGGCTTTGAGATCCTTGACGGCCAGGCTGATGGAGAATGCGCCGAGCTCCATGACGAAGGTGGGTTGGTTGAGGAGAGCCCAATTATAGGCATTCGCCCAACCTACGCCGGGTCCGTGGCCGCAAGAATTCTCTCTTCCCGAACCGTGCGCACCAGCATGAGGAGCCCCGATGACATCGAGAGCGCGTCAGACACGAGGCCCGGGACTGACGCAACGAGGATGTTGTGGACTACCCAGAACGGGACACAGGCCACGAGATATTTTTTTTTTGTATTGTTGCTGGTCTGGTAGCTCGATAGGTTGATTGTGGATAGTACAATAT
>JABDJZ010000250.1 GCA_013003255.1 Rhodothermales bacterium | reverse complement strand
ACAGGGCAGTCTTCAACCATACCCACACCTATGTGGACGCCTCCCGCAACTGGTGGGGTGACTCCGCCGGGCCCAACAATTGGCCACAGAATCCGGGTGGTACGGGAGACGAGGTCTCCACCTTCGTCAATGTCCTGCCGTTTGTGAACGCTCCTCCGGCCGAGGCTCCGATCCCACCACCCACAGGCGTTCTTAAGACCGGACTTGTGACAACAGGAGCTCTCGTGTCCTGGAATCCATCGCCCCACCCGGAAGTGACCGGGTATCGTGTGTTCTGGAATCTGACCACGGACTGGTGGAAGCCTGGATACGCCTCATCCTCCATGGATGTCGGTGCCAGCACCAGCGCCCATCTTCCGGTGGGCATCGGGCCGGACGCCACAGTCGCCATCCGTGCCTATGCCGCGGATGGCCGCGAGAGTTGGTACTCCTCATGGAATGCGTTTGGCAGTCTGACGGCCAATATTCAGACCAGTGTCGAGAATGAGCTGCCCTCGCTCACCCCGGCTCTGTCCACGTATCCGAACCCGTTCAGGGGGACCCTCACCGTTCGGGTCACGAGTCCGCACCGGGACGGCCTTCATCTTGTGGTGGTAGATCTTCAGGGACGGACGGTGCACACGGTGAAGCAGCCGTTCGCGCTCGCTGGCACCAACGAGTTCACGATGGACCTGAGCGGCCTTCCTTCAGGCGCTTATCTGATTCGGAATCTGGCTGAGCCCATGTCAGGAGCCTCAATCGTGACGCATGTGCGGTAGGCTGCCCCATCTGCGAATCGCCCGAAACCACTGGGGCAGCCGAGAGAACGACCCGACACGGCCTTACCGGACGGGCTTGCGCGTACCGTTACCTTCCTGATATCTCTCAGGTAGAGATCATGCGCCCGTAGCTTAATGGAAAAGGCCGAGCATCAAACGAATCCGCGGATGAACGATACGCCCAGAAGAGTGAGCTCCGGCAGTCACACCCCCGAGAGCAGCCTTCTGGAACCGATTGTTCTACCACCGCAAACACGCGTTGCGAAGCTGAAGAGTACCGGGCTGTTCCCCCGGAGGAGCGGGTTCGATTCCCGTCGGGCGTACCAATCGGTTCCTTAAATGCCTCATGGCCGTTCGTGGGAGCTGAACTTCGATTCGGCGCCATTCTGCAATGGCTCGCTGCACCTGGGGCACGTGCGCTGTTACGCTCTGGGTGATGCGCGCGCCAGGTGGCTCCGCAGTCACGGCGTTCGCGTTCGGTATGCAACGGCGTTCGACGCCTTTGGTCTGCCCCATGAGGCAGCCGCGGCGGAGGCGGGCACGCCGACTCACACATATGTGAACGGCCAGATCGAGCGAATCGCGGGGCAATTGCATGATCTGGGGTTGTCCTATGACCGCCACGATCACCCCAGGACGTGCGAGCCATCCTACTACCGCTGGACGCAGTGGCTCTTCCTGGCACTTTGGAGACTCGGCCTGGTGCATACCGAGGACCGGGTCCTTCCATTCTGCGAGGGCTGCTCCGAGTATCTGGCGGCATCGCAGATTGAGCAGGGAGAATGCTGGCGCTGTGCCGGTCCCGTTTCCGGCCGCTCTTCAGAGCAGTGGTTCATTCGCAGCTCCGCATACTCGGAAGCATTGGCGGCGTCCACGGATGAACTGGTCAACTGGAGCCCGCGCTCCCGCAATCTGATGCACGCCTTCCTGGGACGACAGGAGGGCCGTGGTTCAACGGTGCGCGTGGAGACGGGCGACACGCCGGTTGAGTTCGATCTGTTTGTGCCGAACGGCACGGAGTTGAAGGGCATCGCGCTCAGTAGCGAGCACGCGTTGGCGGCCATGGTCACGGACATGGCGGCACCGCTGGTCTCCGGAAAGAGAGGTGATTCAACGGTTCCGCGGCTTCCGGTCTGCGTCTTGGAGCTCCCTAGTGGTCCCGTCTCCCTCTACCTCCGGCACTCGGCTGACTTGCCGCATGAGACGGATGCCATCTCCGTAGATCGTGAGGCGACAGACGTGTCCAATCTCCGGCGATTCGCAGCGAGGCAGTCACCAGTTTCTCCGGCCGTACGCTTTCGGGCGCGGGACTGGCTGGTCTCCAGAGACCGGGAGTGGGGTACTCCGCTTCCTGCGGTACAGTGCGAGCAATGTGGAATTGCTCCGGTTGCTGAGGCAGATCTACCACTTCTACTTCCCGTGCATGGCGGCGACGGGATGGCGTGTTGTTCGGGTTGTGGGACCCGGCAGCCGACCGTGGGGCGCCGACTGGACTGCTTCCTTGATGATTCCTGGTGTTTCTGGGCCGCGCACCCCTCCTGGACACCCGAACAGAACCCCTTTGAGCTCTGGAAGTCAGCACCTCCGCGGAGTGTCTTCTTCCACTCCGGCTACGACTCCTTTGTCTACCTGTATCTGTACCGGATCATTGGACGCGCGCTGCTGGACCTTGGATTGGTCCAGGACCCGGAAGTAGTCGACCGCTTTCCGGGCCACGACGTGGTCACGGCCGACGGACGAAAGATGAGCAAGCGGCACGGAAATGCACCGGACCTGGATGAACTGCTTCGGAAGGAGGGCCCGGCTGTTGTGAGGCTTGCTGTGCTGGCGAATGCGAATCCCGGAAAGCCCATCGACTGGTCCGATGACGCGCTGATCCGGGCTCGCCGTCTTGTGCGGTCGGCGGGCCGCCTCCGTACGTGGGATCCGGCGGGGCAGGCCGGCAACTCGGACCGGTCCTTGCCGAACCAGATTGACCGGTTCCTCCGCCGGGCAGATCAGTTCATGGACGAGTACCGGGTGGGCTCAGCCATCGACGAAGTCTATGTAGCTACACGGACCTTCCTTCGCTCCGATTCCCAGGACGCCGCAATCCGGAGCACCCTCATCGCATGGTGGGACTGTTTCGCGCCGGAGATCGCCGGGGCCCCGCACGCCGGCTCGTCAGCCTCCGGACCAGAGGTGACATCCCCGACCGATCCCGTACAGAGGGAGCGCGTGGCTGTGGCGTAGGGCCGCGGACTACAGCGCGGGTCGGGCGATGCCCATGGACTTTCCGGCGCCTCTCCTCTACGGTGATTCAAAGAAGGGAGGTGGCCAATGTCTTTTCGTCTGGAGAAGACCTATGTGGACGTTGTAACCGACGACGGCTCGGTGGCCGTCTTCTACCTGTCGCGGGCGGCCGGACGCGGGTTGAGGTGGCCCTACCACGCCATGGAATGGTATCCGGCTGATGGGCCGGTTCAGGCGCACCATGCGCGGGACGCGCAGTCAGAACTCCTCCCCGACGGTCACCTGCGATACCGGTTCAAGGTTGGCGGGAGTGCAGTTACGGTGGATGCCGAACCCCTGGAGTCCGGATTGCCTCGCTGGCCCGACTCACGAAGCACCATTTCCGGTCGTATTGCTCCGTTTGAATGGTCTGTGGTGTCTCCAAGAACCCGCGTGCGATGCCTGAAGGACGGGGCACCGTGGATTGACGGTCACGGCTACATAGACCACGTGCGCTTGTACCGGACTCCCCGTCGACTTGGCATTCGAACCATGCGCTGGGGCCGGATCCATCTTGCCGCGGGGACGGTTGTCTTCAACGAACTCGAGCTTGAAGACGGCCGGAGTCTGGCGACACTCACCCGCTGGCCGGACGGCGTTACCGACCCGGCACCCAAGCTCCACGAAGACGGAACCGTCTTGACCATTTCGGGCGCCGGCGCCGACTGGAAGTTGATGCCCGACCGGGTGCTACACCGCGGTACCATTCCGGACCGGAGACGCTTCAGCAGGGGCGTTGATCGGCTGGTCACACGCCTGGTAGCAGGCCCAATGCATGAGACTCGCCTTCTCTCGCGCATCGTTGATCCGGAGGGTATCGCCGGAGGCTGGGCGCTTCATGAAACGGTGCATTTCGGGCGCGAGGGTTGAGCATGAGAC
>JABDJZ010000203.1 GCA_013003255.1 Rhodothermales bacterium | reverse complement strand
CTCTCCATCTGGCGTCCATTGCATCACGCCGGCCTGGTAGCGAAAGTCGGGCCTTTCTCCGAAGTGGGATTCGGTCGAAAAGACTGACCGCCATTCAGTTAGACCTTCGTCCGCGAGCCACACCTGCGGCTGGTCTCCGCATGTAAGGGCTATACGGTCTCCTTTAGGGCTGAATCGAGCACTGGAAAGCCAGCACTCAGCGTTTGGCAAATCAAACGGGTCCTTTCGGCCTGATGAAACCTCCAAGACGTATTGCCCACCAGGTCCATCCATAATTGCCCGGCTCTGATCCGCAGAAAAGTCCATCGCGTGGAGTCCACGCGGCGCCTCGGGATCCAGCACCAATCGCGTTACCGCGGGCGTTGCCGGCACGCCGGCCGTCACCAACACGGCCAACCGCTCCCGCGCAATCCCGACCGGCTCGGCCTGCTCTCCAAAGTCACTCACAACCCGGCGGTAGGCATCAAGCGCCCCATCACGTCCGAGGCGCTCATAGTGTTGACCAATCCTGACCAAAGCCTGCGCGGCCAGCGACCGGTTAGCTGAAGCCTCAACGACTCTCTCATAGAGCGCAATCGCCCCAAGTAGGTCTCCCTGGGTGCGCTCCAGGACAACGGCCTGCTGAAACAGGTCGCTGGCAGACTGAGCAGAAGCCACCGGAGCGGCAAGAGAGAAAACGAAAAGCAGGACGGCAAAGCGCATGACGGATGGCTGTGTTTGGTTCTTCCCCATTTTCCCCCGCCGGACGGCCCCAGGTGTCGGGCCGCTGCCGTCCAAAACAGGAATCGGTTCAAAGAATCTGTCCATTCGCGTCCACCGAGTTGTCCAGAAAACGTCTACTGATCCGGGACCAGCTTGTAGCCGACCCCGTGCACGGTCACGATTCGACGAGGATGAGCCGGATCCGCCTCCACCTTGGATCGCAGCATCGACACATGATTGTCGACAGTGCGCGTGCTGGGGTAGGTGTCCTCGCCCCAGACTCTGTCGAGGAGTTCGTCCCGGGTGAAGACCTCCCCGGGTCTCGAAGCAAGCATGCGAAGCAGCCCGTACTCCTTCCGGGAAAGCGAGAGGGACTCGCCATTCCTGGCCGTCTCGAAACGGCGAAAGTCCACTTCGATGTCCCCGAGAACCAACTGGTCGGGCAATTCCTCCTCCGGTGCCGCACGCCGCAGCAGGGCGCGGATTCGTGCCATGAGCTCCAGCACAGAAAAGGGCTTGGTCACGTAGTCATCTGCCCCCAGGTCCAGCCCCATCACGCGGTCAAACTCCTGCCCACGGGCGGTGAGCATGAGAATGGGCGTTCGATTTCCTTCCCGCCGGAGCAGGCGGCAGAGGTCGTATCCGCTCATCCCCGGCAGCATGACGTCCAGGACGATCAGGTCCGGTGATGCTGAGGAAAGCTGCTCCCGCGCGGCCTCCGCATCGCCCACGGAATCCACCTGGTACCCCTCGTAGCGAAGGTTGTCCTCCAGGCCTCGGCGGATGGGGGCCTCATCTTCTACCAGCAGGATTCGCTTCATGCCAGGGGTAGGCTGATGGTGATGGATGTGCCTTCGCCGGGAGTGCTCTCCACACTCACGGTACCATCGTGCGCGTCCACCGTGTGCTTGACGATGGAGAGGCCAAGGCCGGTGCCCGAGATCTTGGGCCCGGTTCCGCGCCGTACGCGGTAATAGGGTTCGAACAGGTGGGGCACATCCTCGGGGGCGATTCCAATGCCATCGTCAGCGACGGCAAGCAGGGCACGGGTACCGTTTCGCCTGACGGACACCCGGATGTCACGCGACTCGCCCGAGTACTTCATGGCGTTGGACACGAGGTTGAGCACGACCTGCTCGAGCGCGTCGGGGTCGCCATCGACCTCAACCGGTTCCGAAGGGAAGTCAGTTTCCAACCGAAAGCCATCGGCGGTGATGGCATGGGAGAGGGCATCCAGACTGGTCCCGACCACAGACTGGAGGTCTACGTGGGTCATGTTGAAGCGCTGGGTGCCCTTCTCGATTCGGGCGAAATCCAGGACGTTGTTCAGGAGACGAGTGAGGCGACCGCTCTCGCTGA
>JABDJZ010000199.1 GCA_013003255.1 Rhodothermales bacterium | reverse complement strand
GGCCTCTTGATGATTCCCTGCAACGTAGACGGGTGCCTCACGGCCGGCAGACGGGCCGCCCCTGTCAGGGAAGTAGGACCTTCCCCTACAACTCCTCGGCAATGGCCTGAAGGAAGTCGTCGCCGTATCGCTCCAGCTTCGCCAGGCCCACTCCGGACACGCGCAGCATTTGCTCGGGTGAGCGAGGCTTTCGAACCGCGAGTTCCATCAGCACCTTGTCCCCAAAAACGATGTATGCGGGGACCTCGGCCTCATCGGCCAGGCGCTTGCGAACCAGCCGGAGCCGTTCAAACAGGGCCCGTTCACCGGCGGTGAGTGCGGCGGCAGACTGTGCGGCCGCCCCGCGACTCCGAGTCAGCGGCTTGGCCGCCTGGACGCGATCCTGAATGGCCACACCGGTACAGACGTCGCACGAGGCTTCACAGGCTTCGATGGTCTCGTCAATGTGGTGGACCAGCATCTGATGCCGGCAACGACGCTGCTCCACCAGCCGGAATAGTCGAACCGTTGCGTCTCCGGTGCGCCGCCTGACCTCGGCGTCCTCGATGGAATCCAGAAAGCGTTCGTGCCCCTTCACGTCGGCCCAGGAATAGAACAGGACGCAGTCACTGTCCAGCCCATCGCGCCCGGCTCGCCCCATTTCCTGGTACCAGGACTCGATGTCCTTGGGCATATCGCGGTGGATGACAAAGCGGACGTTTGACTTGTCGATGCCCATCCCGAAGGCCACCGTGGCCACGATGACATCAACATCGTCCCGCTGAAAGGCTTCCTGGGCGCCGCCCCGGTCTTCGGGGGGCAGCCCCGCGTGGTAGGGCCTTGCCTTGACGCCATTTCGAACCAGGAACGCCGCGGTCTGCTCGACCGATTTCCGGCTCAGGCAGTAGACGATCCCGCTCTCGCCGGCATGGGACCGGATGATTCCGAGGATCTCGTTTCGCGTGTTGCCGCCCTGGCCCTTCTTGCGGGTCGATATTTTGAGATTAGGGCGAAAGAACGACCCCTTGAAGCCCGCAGGCTTGCGCATGCCCAACTGACGGAGGATGTCCACGGCCACCTTGCGCGTGGCCGTGGCCGTCAGTGCGAGGACAGGTACATCCAGCTGCTGTTTGAGACCTCTCAAGCGACGATAGGACGGTCGGAAGTCGTGGCCCCACTGGCTGATGCAGTGGGCCTCGTCAACCACGAGGAGTGAGATGGGACAGTCCCGTACAAATTCACCCAGGTGCCCGTCAAGCGCCTCTGGCGCAAGGAACACCAGTTCGTACCGTCCCGCACGAAACGCATTCATGCGCTCGCGCTTCTCGTCATAGGCAAGGGTCGAATTGATCGCGGTGGCCCGAAAACCCAGCGATAGCAAGCTGTCCACCTGATCCTTCATCAGGGAGATGAGCGGCGAAAGGACCAGCACCGTCCCCTCCAACAGCCGGGCAGGAAGCTGGTAGGTCAGGGATTTGCCGGCACCGGTCGGCATCAGCGCAATGCAGTCCTTTCCCTCCAGTACGGCATCGACCACCTCTCGCTGCCCCGGCCGAAACTCGGAAAACCCGAATACTTCGGACAGAACGGCTTCAGGAGTTACGAGGGTGGATGGCTGCATGGGCAAAGGTCCGGTTGCTTGGCGGAGGAATACACTCCCGGAAGAGGTTGGGTTCGGAGGGAGTTCTCCACAAGAGGCCTAGATTGGGTCACCGCGCAACACAGAAGGTCTCCGATGACAGACTTCGTTCGGCTCTACCTGCTATCCATGGTCGTGTTCTTTGGGTTGGACCTGATCTGGCTCGGCGTCATCGCAGACGGTTTCTACGACGCTCATCTTGGACACCTGTTGGCCGAACAGGTCAACTGGGGAGCAGCGCTGGCCTTCTACCTGGTGTTCGTGGCGGGCATCGTGCACTTCGTGACCATGCCGGCCATTCAGAACGGCAACGCGGGCTCGGCCCTGTTGAACGGCGGAGCTTTTGGCCTCGTTACCTATGCCGCATTTGACCTCACCTGCATGGCGCTGTTCGCCGATTTCCCGGCGGTCGTGGTGGTCGTGGATCTGGCCTGGGGCGTTGTACTCGTCGGATCGGTGGCCTACGCGGGCGCCCGGCTGGCCGGTCGCGTCGGCGTGCATTGACAAAAATTTTCGTCCGACCTTCCGAAAGTCGATTTGAAAGCGGATTTTTGGGCGGAGCCTTAGCCACCATTTCTCATGCAAGACCTGTTTCGCGTTCCTCCGTCTGCAGGCGCGCCCCCCAATCCCTTTCTGTTCTCCGGCGTCGATGACGATGAGGACTGGATGGAGGATCCTGATAATTGGGATCGTCCCTGGGACGAAGAGGAAGGCGAAGAGGAGGACGACGACGATTGGGATGATGACGAGGATGACCTCTTTGACGATTTCGATGACGAGGAAGAGTAGTTGACCATTCGGTCCTTCATGGAGCGGCACTTCCGGCACTTCAATGCCGCGGCCGCTCTCGACGCGTCGCACGGGTATGTAGACCACCTCGAGGCCGGCGGCGCCATGATGGTGACGCTTGCCGGTGCCATGAGCACGGCCGAGCTCGGGCTGACTCTTGCCGACATGATTCGGGCAGGGAAGGTGCACGCCATCTCCTGCACTGGCGCCAACCTGGAGGAGGATCTCTTCAACCTCGTAGCCCACGATCACTACGTGCGGATTCCCCGCTACCGCGACCTGACCCCGCAGGATGAGGCAGACCTGATGGCCCGCCATCTGAACCGGGTGACGGATACCTGCATCCCTGAGGAGGAGGCCATCCGCAAGGTCGAGGATGCCATTCTGGATCTGTGGCAGACAGCGGATCGGTCCGGAGAGCGTGTCTTTCCCCATGAGTTTCTCTACCGGCTGATTCGGAGCGAGCGACTGGTGAACTCCTACCAGATTGATCCGGCGGACAGTTGGCTGGTGGCAGCCGCCGAGTTTGGTCTTCCGATGGTGGTGCCCGGGTGGGAAGACTCCACGTTGGGCAACATCTTCGCCGCCCACTGCATCAAGGGAGACATTCGGGATCCGCGGACGATGAGGTCCGGGATCGAGTACATGATGACTCTCGCAGATTGGTACACGGCGGAGAAGCGGCCTGTTGGCTTCTTCCAGATCGGCGGTGGCATTGCCGGCGATTTTCCCATCTGCGTGGTACCGATGCTGGAGCAGGACCTTGGCAAGGAGACGCCGCTTTGGTCCTACTTCTGCCAAATCAGCGACTCGACAACGTCGTACGGCTCCTATTCCGGCGCGGTGCCCAATGAGAAGATTACCTGGGGCAAGCTGGCCGTTGACACTCCTTCGTTCGTGATTGAGTCCGACGCCACCATCGTGGCGCCGCTGATATTTGCCTTCGTGTTGGAGTCTGACCCGACGCTCAATTGGCAGGCCGACGGTCGGGTGGCCGTAGCAGCAACACCGGCGGAATGAGAACCCAGCAGGCAAGCGCCTGGACCGCATCGGACGCGGCCGGGCTGTACCATCTCCCGGGATGGAGCGAGGGGTACTTCCGCGTAGACGAAACGGGACGCGTGGTAGCGGACGTGGACCGGGATGGCCAGCGATGCGTGGTACTCGACGATGTGATCCGCCGGGCCACGGCAGGCGGACTTCAGACCCCGCTAGTGATCCGCTTTCAGGACATCATTGCCAGCCGGGTTCGCCAACTCAACGAGGCGTTTGACGCCGCGCGCACGGAGTTCGAGTACACGCCGGCCTATCGGGGGGTGTACCCGATCAAGGTGAACCGGCG
>JABDJZ010000191.1 GCA_013003255.1 Rhodothermales bacterium | reverse complement strand
CCGGATCCGCACGTTGCCCGAATCGTTGCCGGGCGTGTTATTTTCGTCGTCTTGCCAATGTAGCTCAGCTGGTAGAGCAGCTCACTCGTAATGAGCAGGTCAGCGGTTCGAGTCCGCTCATTGGCTCTCGTAAAGAACGTCGTTTCCGATGCCGGGAGCGGCGTTTTTGCGTTTGGGCAATCCGAGTTCCTGCGCCCGTCGCCCGTCGCCAGTCGCCGGCCGTTTCGCCAACTCGCTTCACGAGGCCAGCGCGTTGGCTTCTGGCGGGGAGTTGAACCTGACATGGTTATTCAACTTGGCCGGGATTTGTCCGTCGAGGTTGAATCCGCCGCCGCATTGGTCTCCCTACGCGGTTTTGGGGCGGTTAGGTTGAATCCGCCGCCGCATTGAACTTCCCACGCCGTTTTGGGGCAGAAAGGTTGAATCGGGGCCAGGTATTCAACTTGCGGCCGGGGCCAGCCGTTTAACGGAAAGAACGGGCCCGTCCTCGTAGTGCCCCGTACGAACAGCACCCAGACCACGCAGGCGGTCACCGCGAGCGTGGACCTGGCCGCAGGCACCCAGATCTTTCGAGCCACTGTGCTGCGTGCAAATCCCTTTACGCTCGACCGTTTTGAGTTCGCGTTGACCTCGACCGGCAGCGAGACCCTGCCCTCACGCCCCGAACTCCAGGTACACCCCAATCCAGTGACCAACCAGCTGACGCTGGAGGGCGCCGAGGGACAAACCGTCGAGGTTTCTGATTTACTCGGCCGGCGGATCGAGGTCGTTCCGAATGCCGGTGCACGCGAGTTGATTGATCTCTCGCGGGTGGCCAGCGGGCTTTACGTGATCCGGGTTTCGGGCAATGCCGGGGTGAGTGTTCGAACGGTAGTGCGCCGGTAGGGACTGACGGAGACCGGGGGCTGCCAGCTGAAACGGACGGCGCCCTAACGCGCCGCCGAGGTGCCGGGTAATTACTGCGCCGGCACGGGGGTTTCCCTCACAGCCATGTCGGGAAGACTCGCGCACTTGATCTGGGACGCCGGAGCTACCGTGACAGCCAACACCGCGGCCAAAGAAGTCCGGTGCCGGGTGTTGCTTTCGGACCCGTGAATAAAGGGTATGAGGCCATGGAAGCCCAGTCAGCACCCGCCGCGGTCGCGCCGCGCCGCCGTCGAATCAGCCCCTCCAACTTCAAGTCCGTCGCCGGAGTCGTCGCACTTGCAACGTGCCTCCTGGCACCCGCCGCCAGAGCTCAGGTGGCCACCGCAGACTCGCTCGCGCTGGTCGCCATTTACAACTCGACCAACGGACCCAACTGGAACAAGGAAACCGGGTGGTTGAACGGACCTGTTTCGTCGTGGGGGTTCCTGACCGTGGAGGCCAACCGCGTCACAATACTCGGCTTGGAGCAACTGGGACTCACGGGTACGCTCCCGCCGGAAATCGGTGACCTAAGCGAGCTTCGCCTCCTGGCTCTTGGATTCAATCAGATCACAGGACCGCTACCAGACGAGATCGGTAACCTCTCCAAGCTGCAGAAGCTCTACATCCACCGAAATGAGTTCAGCGGTCCAATACCCTCTAGCATCGGGCGACTGACCGAACTGGAAGAGTTCGTGTTTTGGGGCAACCAACTGACGGAGTTGCCCGAGGAAATTGGCAACTTGTACCGCTTGACTTCGCTGAACGGATTTGAGAACAAGTTGACGGCCATCCCGATGCGCATAGGGGATCTGATCAACCTGGAGTCCATCATCCTGGGCAGCAACTCCTTCACGGGCGGCATTCCCGCCACGATTGGCAATCTCACCAAGCTGAAGGAGCTCTCGGTGGAGTACTGCCCGACGCTGACTGGACCAATCCCCGCCTCGATCGGCAACCTGGTCAATCTGGAAAAGCTCTACCTGTACAACTCCGGGATCACCGGGCCGCTCCCGGACGAAATTGGGGATCTGGTGAGCTTGGAGCGGATCGACATCAGCGGTGCAAACCTGAGCGGCCCGATCCCCGCCAGCATCGGCGGCCTGGAAAATCTTTGGACCATCAACCTGTCCAACAACGGGTTGACCGGCTCCATTCCCGGTACTATTGGTGACATGCCAGCCCTTACAGAATTGCTGGTATGGGCCAACCAGTTGTCGGGTACCATCCCAGCCAACCTGACCAATGCCCCAGAGCTGGGGTTCCTACAGCTGAACGACAACCAGTTGGAAGGCGCAGTGCCCGAAGCGCTGACCACGATGGAGAAACTCTATCGGTTAAACATCAAGAACAACAACATTGAGGACCTGCCGGACTTCCGAAGCCACGCGGTAGACTACTTTTACCTCGATCTGGCAGGCAATCGGCTCGCGTTCGATGACCTGCAACGCAACGCCGGCGACATTCGCATCGACAGCTATGCGCCTCAGCAGGAGATCCCCGTGTTTGCAACGGACATGGGCACCCACTGGGTACTCTCATGCGATGTGGGAGGGGTGGGCAATTCCTATCAGTGGTTCTACTCGGACCGGTCGGCCGCGGCACCAAACAGCCAGGACCCGAAGATCGTCGTCCAGAAGCCAGTTACCCGTCAGTATTACTGCGAGGCGAAGAACTCCGACTTCGTTGATCTCATCCTCACGACCGGACTTTGGCCAGCCTCAGGATCGAATCAAGCGCCTTCGGCTGCTTTCGAACCCTCAGCGACTACTGGGTCCGCGCCTCTCTTGGTCGAATTTGACGCCTCCGGGTCCTCCGATCCGGACGGTGATACCCTGTCCTTTGCGTGGGACTTTGGGGATGGCGTGTCTGGGTCTGGCGAGACTGTCTCGCACACGTTTGCTGCAACGGGCACGTTTTCAGTAACCCTGACTGTCACCGACCCCGATGGGGCCAGTGACTCTGCTTCGGGCTCGGTGACGGCAACGGAGGCTTCGGACACGATTGGACTCTGGCTCGTTGGCGACGAGACAGGCGCTGACGTGAGTGGGGCCGGACATGACGGCAATTGGATCGGCAACCCGATGGAACTCACGGATCCGGACTACCCAAGTCACACGGACCTCTACCTGGACGGGTATTCGGCTGTTCGAGTCCCAGATCATCCAGCGCTCTCTCCGGATGTCCTCACGGTGATCGCGACAATGCGTTTTGATAACCTGTCAGCGCTGTCCTTCCCGTTGGCGCATGCCGTCACAGGGTCGAGCACTAACGGTGGATGGTTCCTCTCCAGAGTCGGGACGACCATTGGTGTGTCCCTCGCCACTGAAACGGGAGATGTCGCTCTTGTGGCACCCACCGGTTCGTTGAACGCTCAACAATGGCACCAGATAGCCTTCACGGTCGGTGGTGGGCTTGCTCGGTTCTACCTGGATGGTATTCAGGTGGCCGAAGAGGCATCGGGGCGCATTATTGATCCGGCAGCGGACCTTTACCTGGGAGCGGCGGAGGCCTCGGTGGCGACGAATGGCGGGGGGCTGACCGGATTCCTTGGTCGGGTTGCGATGTATCGCAGGGTGCTTTCCGCGCAAGAGATCTATGCCCAAGCAGAGGTGCAAATAGGTATCGGAGGCTCAACAATAGAAGAGGGACTGATATGCTGGTTCCCCTTCGACGGGTCGGCCAAAGACCAGGTGTCCGGCGCTGATCCTGGGTGGACCTCCTTCGGGGCCGACCGTAATGGCACACCGGGGGGTGCTCTGGTGATGGACGGCATGACAGACTACGTGATGCCAGTCACTACCGGGGCCACATCAAGCGGCATCAGCGTTGGGGGGTGGTTCCGTCTCGACAACGTCCCCGAGAACGACCTCCCGATGCTTGCTGAGATTGAGTCACCTTTGGGCGTATTGCAGGACTTCTTCCTTATGGGAAGTCTGGCAGACGAAGGGTTCTACAGCAACTTCCAGGCCGCTCCGACCTGGTCATCCCTGAATGCCTGGACAGCCAGGATGTACGGCCCGGGCGACTGGTTCCACTTGTTCGCAACGCACGACGGAACGACCCACACAATCTATGTCGACGGTGTTGCGGTCTCTTCGAGAGATGACCAGCCACTGTCAGACATCCAGGTTCTATTGGAGGGCAACACCCTCCGTTTCGGCACCCGCGTCCTGACAGGTGCAGTTGATGACTTCCGCATCTATGACCGCGCGCTCACAGATCAGGAGGTGCTATCCATGGTTCGACCCGAGACCGAACTGAGGTCGCTCCAACAGTACGATCCGGCCGGTGGAGGCGGCGTCTACTCGGCCGCCGCTGGTGGATTTGTCTACGGCACCAATGGCTATGGCGACTTGGCAAAAGCGCAGATGTTCACGCTGCCCGACGCTGCTTCGTCTGGAAGCCTTGCCGGAGCCCGCATCTGGCTCGGACACAGCGTCGAGAGATGGTCTATGGATGCCACTGTCCGAGTGTGGTCGGGTACGGGCACCTCAGGGCCACAGACCGAGCTATTTGCTTCGCCTGCCTTGAGCCTCTCCACGATGGAGAAGGACTACGAGTTCGAAGACCCCGCGGTTGTGGGGCCAATTCCCATCACGTATGTGCTACCAAACGTGGCGGTGGGTTCCACCTTCTTTGTATCGGTTCACTTCGAGCCGTACTCCGCGCCGGGAGACCTCTACGCTATCATGGCCGGCCCGCCGATTGGTGCGGCGGTCCCCGATGTCTGGGAACAGGATTACCTGGGCAATTGGGGCAATGTGTCGGCCGCATGGTTCAGTCCTCCTGATGGAGGGCGACTATGGATTGACGCCATAGAAGCCGTGTCGGCCGCTTCGACAGCCACGGTGACCGAGGAGGGTCCGCAGCCTTCCGAGATTCCGAGCAATGTTGCTCTCTATCCCGCGTATCCAAATCCGTTCAACCCGAGCGCCAGGCTGGAATTCGACATCGCTTCCTCCTCAGACGTGAGGCTCGCCGTGTTTGATGCGCTGGGCCGCGAGGTGGCTCTGCTGGTGGATGGGCAATTGGAACCAGGTCGACATCAGGTCACCTTCGATGCAGAAGGCCTCTCGAGTGGCATCTACCTCGCCCGACTCGCCACTGACCAGAGAGTGTCGGTCCAGACCCTTGTGCTAATGAAGTAGATGGATTCGCGCTGCCGCCCGAGCCTGGCAGTCCGGAGGGGGGTGACTGCCAGTCACCCTACGAGACCTACCCCGTGGCCTCCAGCACCATTGCCTCCAGCTGAGGCCCGAACGGCTGATCCGCAAGTCGTCGCCCTGTAGCCGAATACAGTGCATTCGCCAGCGCACCAAACACGGGCGGGAAGGGTGGTTCGCCCAGCCCTGTGGGGTCTATCCCGTTGTCGACGAAGTGGACATCGATGGATTTCGGCGCTTCGTTGTGCCGGATCATCCGATAGGTGTCAAAATTCTTCTTCTGCGGCACGCCGTCTTGGAACGTCATCACCCCGTACATCGCGTTCCCGATCCCATCGATGATCGCGCCCTCGGCCATGTTGGCTGCAGCGTCTGGGTTGACCACGATGCCGCAATCCAGCGCACAACAGACGCGGTCAATCGCCGGCTGCCCGTCTACAAGTCGCAGATCGAGCACATGGGCAGCGTAGCTGCTGTGGCAGAAATAGGCGGCGACGCCACGATGGACCCCGGCCGGCACTGGGTCGCCCCAGCCTGACTTCTCGCGAACCAATTCCAGTACGCCGGCCAAGCGCTCGGGATCATAGTCGTTGCGTTCTCCAACCGGGTTGTCGGCTGCCCGCCGCAGGAGTTCGAGCCGCAGATCGATTGGGTCCTTTCCCATGGCCTCGGCCACTTCGTCCAGGAAGGACTGCTCCACGCCCGCAATGAAGTTGGATCTTGGAGCGCGGAAGGCCCCAATGGTGATGTTGGAGGGG
>JABDJZ010000180.1 GCA_013003255.1 Rhodothermales bacterium | reverse complement strand
CCGAAAACAGCAGGCGAAGCCGAGTGCCGGGGCGGAGGGTGCTGACGCCATCGGTCGTGAGGGTGTCTGCCTCGAATCCAAAGAACCGAAGCCGCGTGGTATCGGGAGCGGCGCTCGTCGAGACCGGGAATGGGCCTACCGTGCCGACGTTTTGGCTCGAATCGGCCACGGCACCCTCACTCCACACCTCCCAATGGTCACCGGCCAGAGCATTCGTCAGCAGCGTCACACGTCTTGCGTCATCGAACGGCTGAAAAACCTGCTGCACCGGAGCTGTAGCCAGGGAGAGCGTGTCGATCAACTCCCAGCGGGCCGGATCGCGGTCCACCAGGGAGACCGGTTCATCAAAGGTCAGGGAGATTCTTCGGGTGGACAGGCCGTTGGCGCGGCGAAGCTGGGCGGCGGTGGTGTCCAATCCAGCCGAAAGCCAAACCCCCCGCGAGGTGGAGTCGTTGTCTGCCAGGACCCGCCCTAGCGGTGGCCACGCGACGTGCTCGCCGGGGTCCACGCGCCGGTTCCGGTTGCCATCGCGTAGCCCGACCACGGTATAGGTGGTTTCCTGGAGATTGCTGAACGAGAAGAGTCCGTTCTGGTCTGCCTGGGTCCGATAGTCGGGCGGTCCGGAGAATGCTACGGAAGCATCGCCCGAATCCGGTACTACCCAGGCGTAAATGTCCAGACCCGCATCGGGAAGGCCGTCGGCGGAGCGCAGCACCTCGCCCGCGAGGCGCCCGAGATTGATGCGGTCCCCGGTGGCAAAGGCAACGCGGATGGGTGCCTCCAGCGACACTCCGTGTGCATCACGAAGCCCTGTGTCCACGGTGACGATGTAGGTGGTGTTGTCGCGCAGGGGTTCTCGAAAAATCACCTCAAGGGAGCGACCGCCGGGACGAACTTCAGGGGGGCGATTGGGCTCCGGCGAAACGGACACGGCCGTTGCCGCGGATCGTGCCTCAATGAACTCGTTGAAACGAAACTCCACCCGTTCCGGACGAACGGAGACGGTTCCGTTGGATGGCGTGGTACTGACCACCTTCGGTGGGACGTCATCGGGTGGCCCGCCACTGGGCGGCACGGGAACCGCACAGCCAGCCAGGAAAATTGCCAGTATCCAGAGGGCTCTAGCTGCCATCGGATCTCCGGCTTCGCAGCGAGAAGAAGAGCACGGTTCCGGCCGCGGTGGCAAGCGTGATCACCGCAGGCTGTATGGCCCGTCTCCAGATGGAAAGCGGTGCCACGCCACGGGTCTCCGGGTAAGCCGAGTCCTCCAGTGCCGGTATCTCGGATCGGAAGACCTCGTCCTCGAAATCGGGGGTGCACAGTTCGTCGTGACTCACGGTACCCGCCGAGTTGACGAATTGCACGGCCAGCGACATCGAAACCATGCGGGTCACCCGGCCTCCGCCGGCGCGGCCATATGTAACGCCGGCCCGCTCAAGATCGAGCTCAAGGACGGCCAGACCAGAGTCAGGTGCGGCCATCACCTGTATGCCGCGTTCCTGAAGTTCGTCGACCAACGCGCTCCGCAGGAACGGCAGGCGCGAGGGAGGAATGAGCGCCAGAGCCCCGGGGCCCAGAGCCTCCGGCACACAGGATCGCGCCATCTCGGCCAGTACGGCAGCGTTTGTCTCCGGCTCACCAACAGGTTGAGCCTGAGACAACGACGGCAGGACCGACAGACAAGCTAGAAGGACAAACGATCTAGGCATGACACCAAGATCGAAAGTCCTTACCCGTGTTCCAACGCCTGCAGGCTCAGATCAGGCGTAGATGCCGCGCATTCTGAGGGCGTCGGCCACCTTCTTGATGGCATCCACGTAGGCTCCGATTCGAAGCGTTACGTCGTGTTTGGCGGAGACATCGAACACCGAGTCGAAAGCGATGCGCATCATGCGGTCCAACCGCCGGTTGACGCGGTCAATGGACCAGAAATAGCCCTGACGGTCCTGTACCCACTCGAAGTACGAAACGGTCACGCCACCGGCGTTGGCCAGGATGTCCGGAATGACCATGATGCCCTTGTCCTTGAGGATGGCATCCGCTTTGGGCGTCGTCGGGCCATTGGCGCCCTCGACCACAATCTTGGCCTTGACCTGATCCGCATTGCGGCTGGTAATCTGGTCCTCCTTGGCGCAGGGCGCCAGGATGTCGACGTCGAGTGCCAGCAACTCATCGTTTGAGATGGGCTCGGCGCCCTCAAAGCCTTCCAGGGACCCGCCGTGAGCCTCAGAGTATTGAACGGCCTTCAGGACGTCGATGCCATCGCCGTTGTA
>JABDJZ010000174.1 GCA_013003255.1 Rhodothermales bacterium | reverse complement strand
TGGTGATCGCAGCCCTGCTGCTCACCTACGTCCTCCCCTCCGGCTCATTTGAGCGGGTTGAGAATGAGGCGGGACGCCAGCAGGTGGTCCCGGGTAGCTTTCAGCTGACGCCCGACACCGAGCCGCTCTCGCCCGTGACCGTGTTCACGGCCATTCCCGAAGGCCTGGGCGCCGCGCACGAGATCATCTTCTTCATCTTCCTGATCGGGGGCTGCTTTGCCGTCCTGCGGGCCACCGGCTCTATCGATGCAGCCCTGGCCTCCCTGCTGAGAAGACTTGGCCATCGCCCCTTTCTGCTGATTGCCGGCGGGGTCACCATTTTCGCGGTGGGCTCGAGCACCATCGGCATGGCCGAGGAATACCTCCCCTTTGTCCCGGTCCTAATCGTGCTGGCGTTGGCACTCGGCTACGATACGGTGACCGCCGTGGGCATCATGGCCGTCGGATATGGCATTGGCTACGGGGTCGCTGCCATCAACCCATTCACGCTCCTGATTGCCCAGGACGTAGCAGGTCTGCAGCCCGCCTCCGGCATCTGGTTCCGCATCGTCCTGCTGGTCCTTTTCCTTCCCGTGGGAATCCATCACGTGTGGCGCTACGCCCGAAAGGTGGGCGAGGACCCTTCGTCCAGCCTTGTGGCGGACGTCGTGTCCGACGATCCGCCTCCTGAGCCACCGGCCGCCGGGACAAGGCTTACCGGACGCCACCGCATGGTCCTCGGTGTGCTGCTGGTCGCCCTTGTAGTTCTCGTGGTTGGACTGACGCAGTGGCACTGGTACCTGGTGGAAATGGGTGCGCTCTTCGTGGTGCTGACCATCGTCATTGCCGGAATTGACCGAATGCACCCGGACAAGGCCGCCAGGACCTTTGGAATCGGCGCCGCTGAGTTGACGTCCACGGCGCTGATGATCGGCGTGGCTCGTGCCATTCAGGTGGTCCTCGACAAGGGGGGCGTAGTCGACACCATCGTCCACGGAATCAGCGTGCCGTTGCAATCCCTGCCGGGTGCCCTCTCCGCTGTCGGGATGTTCTTCGTCCAGAGTTTGGCCAACCTCTTCATACCCTCGGGCAGTGGTCAGGCCTACGTGACGATGCCCATCATGGCACCGCTTGCGGACCTGGTTGGGGTGGGACGCCAAGTGGCCGTCCTGGCCTTCCAGTTCGGGGACGGTTTCACCAACATACTGGTCCCAACCAACGCCGTCCTGGTGGGACTCCTCGCCATGGCTGCCGTCCCGTATGACCGCTGGGTCCGGTTCATCTTCCCCTTCATGGTCAAGATGTGGATCCTGGGCTCGCTGCCGCTGATTGCCGCGGTTCTGCTGGGCTACAGCTAGACGGTGCTTACTTCGCTGGGGGTTCGATCGAAGGGTCGGAGCTTCACCTCCGACACACTCGGCAACGGAGGCGGGGATTTCCGCGAAGTGGCAAAATGAACTCTTGTGGAGTTGGACTGGCGCCACGAAAAGGGCTTTGAGGCGCAGGCGCCCGTAGGCACACTATTTGACGGGCCGGAGAGGTCGGCATGCCGCCAAGTCCAATCTCCCCATTGCGCTCCGCCTCGAGTATTCTTCGCCAGCCCTGCTCCGCCTGGTCCAAACCGTTTGGACTGGCCCTCCTTGGTGTCGTAGTCCTCTGCGGCGCAAGAGAAGCTCCGGCCCAATCCCTCCAGTTTGACCACCTTTCTGGTGCCTCGCTGTCGGGTGGACCCGTCACGGCCATTGAACAGGACCGCGCAGGCTTTGTCTGGCTCGGTACGCGCGGGTTGGGCCTCAGCCGATACAACGGCTATGATTTCGTGGAGTACGTCGCGAACACCGAGAATCCGGACGGTCTCCTGGACAACAACGTCACGGACCTTCTCGAAGACTCCAGGGGCACCCTCTGGGTGACCAGTTGGAAAGGACTCAGCCGGTATGATCGTGAGCTGGATCGCTTTGAGCATTGGCGGCTGGACCCGGACCGGGGCGTTCCCTGGGCCAACCGGGCCTTCGAGGACTCCGACGGAACGCTTTGGATCGGCACCATGCAGGGCCTGAAGCGGTTCGATGCCACCGAGAACCGCCTGATAGCTATTCGACTGGTAGATGGAGACCGACAGCCAGAGGTCGAGGCCATCCAACAGACACCGGACGGGCTGCTTTGGCTTGCTACGGACACTGGACTTCGTACCTACGACCCGACTTCCGGGGAGACGGAGCAGGTGGGCGGAGGCATCGGCCAGTACCCCGATATTCCGGCCGACGCCAGTGCTGACCTGCTGCTGGACTCGCGGATGCGCCTGTGGATGGCCATGCGCAACGAGGGCGTTGCCAGGCTTGACCTGAGCAGCGCTGATGCTGGGGTGACCGTCTTTCGTCATGCTGATGATCAACCCGGCAGCCTGGCCATCAACCAGACGCGCGTGTTGCTGGAGGACAGCGAGGGCACAATCTGGATTGGAACGGAGAACGGGGGTCTGGACCGATTCGTCGAATCAACAGGCAGCTTTGACCACGCTAAAGCCGACGGAGACAACCCTCTGAGTCTGACTCACAATTCCGTGTGGGCCATTCAGGAAGACCGCGTCGGCGACCTTTGGATCGGTACGTTCGCGGGCGGTGTGAACCTCCTCCGCAGGAGGCCTAATCCCATCACCTGGTATCAAAGCCGGCCGGGAGACCTGACAAGCCTGCAGTCGAATGCCATCAAGACTTTCGCCGAGGACGGCGACGGCAACGTCTGGGTGGGCACGGATGGGGGCGGCTTTCATCTCATGGACAGCAGGACCGGAGCCATGCAACGCTTCGACAGCCGCAACACGACGCTCCGAAGCGATGCCGTACTGGCCCTGCATGTCGATCGCCAGGGGTTCCTTTGGGTGGGATCGTGGGCGGGCGGAATCGGGAAGTTCGATATCGACAAAAGGCGCTTTGTCGACTTCTATTCAACTGAAAACGGACTCCCTGCTGGCAACATATTCGGCATCACGGAAGGTCTCGACGGTACCATCTGGGCGGCTGATTTCAGTGGTGGCCTGGTCCAGATTGATCCAGTCACCAAACTGACCCGCGTCTGGTCCACAGAAAACACGGACCTGACAGACAACTTCCTGATAGGCCTCCAGGCTACGCCTCAGGGCGAAATGCTGGTTGCCACCCAGCACCACGGCTTCGCAATCTTTCACCCCAACACGGAGCAGTTTGATCACTACCGGCCCGGAGCCGACCTGAAGAGCGGTCACGTACAGGCGCTTGCTGCACCGGACACACTCTCCATCTGGGTAGGCACCGCTGAGGGTCTCCATCGACTGGACCGCCGCACCGATGAGCTGACCGAGTACGGACTTGAGGATGGTCTCCCGGGAATCACGGTAACCGGGATTGAAGAAGACCCGGCGGGCTTTATGTGGATTGCCACAAACAGAGGGCTCTGTCGGTTTGACGAGGTTTCCGGGTGCCGGACGCTTACGGTCGAAGACGGTCTTCAGGGCAACGTGTTCACTCCATTCGCCCACGCGGCCCTTTCCTCAGGCCACCTGCTCTTCGGTGGCAGCAACGGGTTCAATCGGATCAACCCGGATGCTCTGGGAGTCAATCCGTTTCCACCACCCGTTGCGTTGACGGGCATTGAGGTGATGAATGCGCCGGTCGAGATTGGCCATCCCGAGAGTCCGCTGGCGCGGCACATAAGTGTGGCCAAACAGGTGGCACTCCGGCCCCGGCAGAACATCGTCATGTTCGAATTCGCGGCGCTGGACTACACAAACCCACGCCGCAACCAGTACGCATACCAACTGGAGGGATTTGATTCTTCGTGGCACGAGGTGGGCACGCGGAGGACGGCCACCTATAGCAATCTCGCGCCCGGCGACTACGTCTTCCGGGTACGCGGCTCCAACAACGATGGTGTCTGGAACCACGCCGGGGCAACCATTGATGTCCGGGTGTTGCCCGCCTTCTGGCAGACCGGCTGGTTCCGCTCAATCATGGCACTTGCCCTCACGGCATTCACGCTGTGGCTGCTACACCTGGCGAGAAGGAGAGGACAGGTGGAGGCCATCCGTGCCCGACTTCTGCAGGAAGCCGAGCTCCGGGAGAAGGCCCAGGCGGCCAACAAGGCCAAGGACGAGTTTCTGGCCAATATGAGCCATGAAATCCGCACACCCATGAATGGGGTGATGGGCATGATTGAACTCACGATGGACACGGCCATCACGCCGGCGCAGCGTGAGTACCTGGACATGGCCTACAATTCCGCAGAATCCCTGCTGTCGATCATCAACGACATCCTGGACTTTTCCAAAATCGAAGCCGGAATGCTGGGAATCGAGAGGCACAGCTTTGACGTGATAGAGCGAGTAGGGTTGACGGCCAAATCCCTGGCCTTTCGTGCGCAGAAGAAGGGTTTGGAGCTGTGTTTGGACGTTGACCAGGATGTCCCGCGACTTCTTGAGGGCGACGCCCTGAGGCTCTCCCAGGTGCTGGTCAACCTTGTTGGCAATGCCATCAAGTTTACCGAAGCCGGCGAGGTCGAGATTTCCATTGGCCTGGCCGACGAACAGCCGATGGACGGTAGTGAGGTAGCGCTCGTCTTCGGCGTCCGCGACACGGGAGTAGGAATTCCCAAGGAGAAGCAAGCCCAGATCTTCGAGGCATTTGTCCAAGCCGATATGTCGACGACCCGGTTCTACGGAGGCACCGGTCTCGGGCTGGTCATTTCCTCCCGTCTTGTCGAGTTGATGGGCGGCACCCTGTGGGTGGATAGCACGCCCGGCGAGGGCAGTCACTTCCGGTTCACGGCGCGACTCGGCGTCGCTGAGTCATCGCGCAGGGCTCTGAGATTGGCGGTCCCGCCGCCTCTACAGAACCTGCCGGTACTGGTAGTGGACGACAATCAAACCAACCGCGTTATCCTCCAGCGCATGCTGGAGAACTGGCACATGAAGCCCACGCTCGCCTCAAGCGGGACGGAGGCCATG
>JABDJZ010000171.1 GCA_013003255.1 Rhodothermales bacterium | reverse complement strand
CTCCTGTCCATCGCGGGCTGGCTGAGGCTTGTCACCATGAACGACTACCGCGTGGGCGAACGGATCGAGATCGGAGGCACCCATGGGGATGTCATCGACATCCGACTGCTGCGTACCACCCTGATGGAAACCCGCGCCTGGGTCGAAGCAGACCAGAGCACGGGCCGTATCACGCACGTTCCGAACGCGTGGGTGTGGCTCCATTCCGTCCACAACTACAACCGCGGCTTCAACTTCATCTGGAACGAGCTGCACTTCACGGTGACGTTCGACAGCGACTGGAAGGCGGCACAGGACATCCTCCGCGATTTTGCTGACGAGAGCGCTTCGATCGTGGAACAGCAGGCCGCCTCAGAGATCCACCAGATGTCGCGGGAGTTCCTGATCCACTACGGGATCCTGACGCCTTTTGTCTATGTCCGGGTCCGTCCGGACGGCGTTGAGCTGGTACTGCGATACCTGTGCGAAGTGCGCAAACGGCGTGGCACCGAACACGCCTTGACCATATCGGTACTGGATGCTTTCAAGGCGCACGGCAACATTCGCTTCGCCCACCCGTCGATCGACATCCGGAAGTCACCGACAGCTGAAGGTTCGTGACGCGCTGGCGGACCTTTCCTGATTCCGGGCACTCCCCTCCCCTTCGCAGCCTATGCTGACCCTCGATGAACTGACAGATCTGGTTCGCGCGCAGCGCGAGGCCGGTGAGGAACGTCTGATCATTCCGCTGCACCGGCGGGTGAGTGCGGACCTCCTGACGCCGGTGTCGGCCTACCTGGCCCTTCGGGATGGGGCGGAGTACGCGTTCCTTCTGGAGAGCGTGGAAGGAGGTGAAAAGCTGGCTCGCTATTCCTTCCTCGGGAGGGATCCGTACCGGGTCATCCGAGGGAAGGGTGCGCCTGTGGAGGTCCAGGAGACCGCCACGGGTCAGGTTGAATCGCGCCAGCAAACCATTTTCCAGACGCTCCGACAGGAGACTGAGCAGCACAAAGAAGTCCGCCTGCCCGGCCTCCCCCGCCTGACCATGGGCGCCGTTGGCTACGGCTCCTACGATACCGTCCGACTCATCGAGGATCTACCGGACGCGCCTCCAGATGACCTCGGACTGCCGGATTCCATCTGGTGCCTCTACGACACGGTGGCGGCATTTGACCACGTCAAGCACCAGATCGTCCTGATGTCCGGTGTATTCGTCGAGCCGGACTCGGACCTCGGGGCTGCGTACGATCAGGCCCTGGAGCGCATCGACCGCCTGGCGGAGCGTCTGAGCCGACCCTCCCGGGGTCCCTCTGAATCAGTGACCCTGGTCGGCGAGATGTCCTCCAACTTCGACCAGGCTGATTTCGAGGCAGCCGTAGAAACGGCAAAACGACACATCTACGAAGGCGACATTTTCCAGGTGGTCCTGTCCCAACGGTTCCACCTGCCCTTCCGGGGCGACCGCTTCAATCTTTACCGGGCCCTTCGCCAGGTCAATCCCTCCCCGTACCTGTTCTACCTGGAGTTCTCGGACTTCGCGCTCATCGGCTCATCTCCCGAAGTGCTTGTGCGGGTTGAGGGCGAGAAGGCCGAAGTGCTTCCCATCGCCGGGACCAGACCGCGCGGTGAGGACCCTGAGGCCGACGGGGCCTTTGAGCGGGAACTGCTGGCAGACCCCAAGGAGCGCGCCGAGCACCTGATGCTCGTGGATCTGGGTCGCAACGATTTGGGCCGGGTCTGTTCATTCGGCAGCGTGACGGTGGACCGCTACGCGTTCATCGAACGCTACTCGCACGTCATGCACATAGTCTCGGCCGTGAGCGGCGTCCTGTCTGAGAAGCAGGGTCCGATCGATGCGCTGGAAGCCTGTTTTCCGGCCGGCACGGTCAGCGGCGCGCCCAAGGTTCGCGCGATGGAGATCATCGACGCGCTGGAGCCCACACGGCGGGGTCCCTACGCCGGGGCCGTTGGATATCTTGATTTTTCGGGTAATCTGGACACCTGCATCACGATTCGGACCATGGTTGTACGGGACGATGCGATCTTCGTGCAGGCGGGAGCCGGCATCGTGGCTGACAGTAATCCCTCCGCCGAATATCAGGAGACCCTGAACAAGGCGCGGGCGCTCAAGCAGGCCATTCACCTTGCAGCGGGAGAGCTGCTTTAAGCAAAAAGCTTCATCATGGGTATCAAGGATATTCTCCTCAACAAGGGCTGGGCCGGACGGACCATTGACCGCCCGGAAACCATCGAGCGGATCAATCCGGTCATCATGGAGCTCACCGGGCTGATGCACTTCTACGAGGATGCCGCAGCGCGCCTCGGTGGCACGGCCGCCGATGAGATTCATGGGTCGCTACGGATCATGCGGGGCGATATCGGCAAGCTCTGCGAAGTGGTCTACAGCTGCGGCGGCGTTGCCTACAGCGGTACGGACATCGAACCTGGCAGCCTGAAGCTCGGCGACTCCCTGTTCGAGGAACTGGCCGACCGCGAGCGCGCCTTCGTGGCCCTGGTGGCGGAAGAAGCGGACGTTGAGCACCAGATTCGCACGCGCGCCGTCCTCTCGGTTGCGGGCGCCAACGGCGAAACGCGGCTGAAGGTACTTCGCGGACTGAGCGGACGGTAACCCTTGGCGGACTCCAAACCAGTCATCGTCTCGGGCATCCAGCCCTCGGGAATCCTCCACATCGGGAATTACTTCGGTGCACTGCGGCAGCATATTGCCCTGCACAAGTCCCACGAGGCCTACTACTTCATCGTGAACTACCACGCGATGACGACGCTGCACGACGCCACGGCACTGCGGCAGTACTCGCTGGACGTCGCGCTGGACTACCTGGCACTGGGTTTCGATCCCGACAAGGCGGCCCTGTTCCTGCAGTCCGACGTGCCCGCGGTCAATGAACTCGCGTGGATATTCTACACGCTGACGCCGGTCTCGCAGCTGGAAAAGGGGGTCTCCTACAAGGACAAGGTGGCGCAGGGGCTCTCGGCCAACGCCGGCCTTTTCAATTACCCCGTGCTGCAGGCTGCGGACATCCTGATCTACGGCGGCACGCGGGTTCCGGTGGGCCAGGACCAGAAGCAGAACATCGAGATCTCGCGCAACCTGGCTCAGAAATTCAACGCTACGTTCGCTTCCGAGGAGAGGCCCGTGCTCCCCGTCCCGGAGCCCTACATCCTCGATGACGTGGCCGTGGTGCCCGGCCTCGACGGACGCAAGATGTCGAAGAGCTATGGCAACACCATCGGCATTTTTGACGAGGGCAAGGCGCTCAAGAAGAAGGTCATGAGCATCGTTACGGATTCCACGCCGCTGGAGGCGCCCAAGGATCCGGATACGTGCAACGTCTTCGCGCTCATTCGGCTCTTTGCCGATGACGAAACACGCGAGCGGGTGGCCGACGCCTACCGTGCGGGCGGATATGGATTCGGGCACGCCAAAAAGGAATTGCTCGGACTGATGACCGAGTACTTTGCCGAGGCCCGCGAGCGCCGCAAGGATCTTGAGACGCGGCCGGATTTCGTCCAGGACGTCCTCCGTGAGGGTGGTCGCCGAGGACGCGAAAAGGCGGCCGAGGTCATGGAGCGGGTCCGCGAGGCGGCCGGCCTGATACGAACGCACTAGGCGACGCCCGATGATCCTCGTTCTCGACAACTACGACTCCTTCACCTACAACCTGGTCCACATGGTGGCAGGCGGTGGGCAGAAGGTCGAGGTGATCCGCAATGACCGGATAGATCTCGACGGAGTCCGCGCGCTGGACCCGTCGGGCATTCTCATCTCACCGGGGCCGGGCCGGCCCGAGGATGCCGGGATCACGCAACAGTTGATACGAGAACTCGGCGCTTCGACCCCGATTTTCGGCGTCTGCCTGGGGCATCAGGCCATCGGCAACGTCTATGGCGCAGAAGTGACGTACGCCCCGACGCTCATGCATGGCAAGACCAGCCCGGTGACGCACGACGGAAAGGGCGTTTTTCAGGGTGTCGAACAGGGGTTTGATGCCACCCGCTACCACTCGCTTGTCGTTGCCGGGGACTCGATTCCTGACGCGCTTACCGTCACCGCCCAAACGGCAGACGGCATCGTGATGGGGCTCCGCCACAACACCCATCCGGTCGAGGGCATCCAGTTTCATCCGGAGAGTTTCATGACACGCGTGGGCGCACAACTGGTAGCCAACTGGCTCCTGATGGTGCAGTCGCGCTCCCTGGTTTGACCGAATACCTCAAGATCATTGCGTCCGGAGATACCCTCACGGACGAACAGGCAAGCGGGGCCATGCACCTCCTGCTGAAGGGCGAATCCACTCCTGAGCAGACGGCCGGCTTGCTGATGGGTCTCCGTGGACGCGGGGAATCCATCGACGAATTGACCGCCTTCACCCGGGTCATGCGGGAATATGCGGTCCCGGTCCACATTGAAGACGGCAAGGCCATCGACGTGGTGGGGACCGGGGGCGACGGCAGCGGCACTTTCAACATCTCGACCACCACCATGCTGGTCTGCGCCGGAGCCGGGGCCACGGTGGCCAAGCACGGCAATCGGTCGGTGTCCTCCAAGTGCGGTTCGGCGGACGTGCTCCGGGAGCTGGGTGTGTTCGTAGAACTCCCTGCGGCGGCCGTCGAGAAGTGCATCGCCGATGCGGGACTCGGCTTCATGTTTGCGCCTCTGTTTCACCCGGCACTCCGGTTTGTGATGCCGGTGCGACGCGCGCTCGCCGTGCGGACCTTCTTCAACATTCTCGGCCCTCTATGCAACCCGGCGGGTGTGCAGCGGGGGGTCTTCGGCGCTTTCTCCGAAGACGTTGCCGACACCATGGGCACCATCCTCTCGCGTCTGGGCGGGGAACGGGTCTACAGCGTCCACTCTGAGGACGGGCTGGACGAGTACTCCATCGCCGCACCGACACGCTACACGTATCACGCGAGCGGGGCAGCGCCGGTGAAAGGCGTTTCTGCCCCCGAGGACCTGGGTCTGAAGACGGCCCCACTTTCCAGTTTGAAAGGCGGCGATGCCGAAGTCAACGCGGGGATTATCCGGCGCATCCTTGACGGCGACCACGGACCCCATCGGGACGTGGTGCTGCTGAATGCCGCCTACGCGCTCGTGACAGCCGACATCGCGGAGAATCCCGCCGACGGCGTATCGCGCGCTGCCGCAAGCATCGATTCCGGCGCGGCTCTGAAGAGCCTGCAAGCACTCGCCCAGGCCAGCCACGACCACCGCCCCACCGGGGATTGAAATGGTCACGATTCTGGATGATCTGGTAGCCGGAGCCCGGTCCGAGGCGGCCCGCCGTCGAAAGAAGGTGAGCCCCTATGAGTTGGAGCAGCGATTTCGACCGGATAGGCGATCCCTGATCGAAGCCCTTCGCGGAGAAGGACTCTCCATTCTGGCTGAAGCCAAAAAGGCCTCGCCGTCCCAGGGGATCATCCGGGAAGATTTTGACCCCGGAGCCATTGCCGAGCAGTACGCGGAGGCCGGCGCGGCGGGCATGTCGGTCCTGACCGAGCCGCTTCAGTTCAAGGGTGCGCTGGAATACCTGGCCGAAGCCCGGATGCGGTGCCCCCTGCCCCTGTTGCGTAAGGACTTCATTGTCGAGGAATACCAGCTGTTGGAGGCCCGGGCGTACGGGGCTGATGCCGTACTCCTGATTGCCACCGTTCTCGAACGCGCCCACCTCCGGGACCTGCTGCAGGCTGCTGCGGAATTGCAATTGGAGTGCCTGGTCGAACTGTATGACGTTCGCGAACTGGATCGGGTGGACTTTGACCTGGTCAACCTGCTGGGCGTCAACAACCGCGACCTCCGGACGTTCGAGGTGGATCGGACGCACGCGCCGCGCGTGCTGGCCCACGCTCCGGAAGGTGTGGTGACCATTGCCGAGAGCGGACTTCGGACTGCCGAGGACCTGGCCGACGTTTTCGAGGCCGGGATTGACGCCGTCCTGATCGGTGAGGCGTTCATGCGCCAGACGGATCCGGGCCAGGCGCTCCGGGATCTGCGTGAAGAGACTGAACGACTGATAGACCAGCGAGCCGACGCGTGAGCACGAAAATCAAGATCTGCGGCATCACGAATCTTGCCGACGCCCGCTACGCGGCCGGCGCGGGTGCCGACTACCTGGGCTTCATCCTTCACCCAGGCTCTCCCCGCTATGTGGGCGCCGAGATGGTGCGCGACATCCGCGAGTGGCTTTACGGGCCTCAGACGGTGGGAGTATTCGTGGACGTCCCCGTGGATGAAGTCGAAGCTGCCGTCGGCGTCGCCGGCTTTGACCTGGTCCAACTGCACGGAAACGAGTCGCCGGAGGACTGCGCAACCATCGAGAAGCCTGTCATCAAGGCCATTCACATAGGCGGATCGGGCCCCGCATCTGCCGGCACGCCCGAGGAACTCCTGACAGTGGCCGAACGCTACGAGGGATCGGCAGACTTCCTGCTCCTGGACACGGCCCGGGGCGGACAGTCCGGAGGCACCGGGGAGACCTTTGACTGGTCCGTGGTCCCCGACCTCCCCCTGCCCGTGTTCGTGGCCGGCGGACTGACCCCGGACAACGTGGGAGAGGCCATCAAAACCTGCATGCCCTTCGCCGTGGATTCGTCGAGTGGCGTAGAGGAAGCGCCGGGGCGCAAGGACTTCGTCAGGATTGATGCGTTTGTAGAAGCCGTCCAAGCAGTGAGCAACCCATCTCTAGGCACATGAACCTGATTTCTGATACCCCCACCGAGACAGGCCGGTTTGGCGACTACGGCGGGATCTTCGTGCCGGAGATTCTGGTCCCCGCGGTCGAGGAACTGACGGCTGCCTATCGGGAGGCACAGCAGGATGATGCGTTTCAGGCCGAACTGGACGGTTTGCTGCGCGACTACGTGGGGCGCCCCACTCCCCTGACATTTGCGAACCGGTTGACCGATGAACTCGGTGGTGCCCGCATTTACCTGAAACGGGAGGACCTGTGCCACACCGGGGCGCATAAGATCAACAACACCATTGGCCAGATCCTGCTGGCGCGGCGTATGGGCAAGACCCGCATCATCGCGGAGACCGGCGCCGGTCAGCACGGGGTGGCTACGGCCACCGTCTGCGCCAAGTTTGGGCTTCAGTGCATCGTGTACATGGGGGCTGAGGACATCGAGCGGCAGAATCTGAATGTGCTGCGGATGCGGCTGCTCGGCGCCGAGGTGCGGCCAGCCACCAGTGGCAGTCAGACGCTCAAGGATGCCACCAACGAGGCCATTCGGGACTGGGTCACGAATGTCAACGACACGTTTTATATCATCGGCTCCGTAGTCGGACCCCATCCTTATCCGATGCTGGTGCGTGATTTCCATCGCGTGATCGGCGAAGAGACGCGGGCCCAGCTGCTTGAGCACGAGGGACGCGGTCCCGACGCCTTGGTGGCCTGCGTGGGCGGCGGCTCCAACGCCATGGGCCTCTTCTATCCCTTCCTGGAGGACGAGGACGTGGCCATTTACGGGGTAGAGGCCGCTGGCGAAGGCCTGGACGGACGCCATGCCGCCACGCTGACGCTGGGTTCACCCGGCATCCTGCACGGGGCGATGAGCTACCTCCTCCAGGATGAGGATGGACAGATTGAGTTGGCCCACTCGGTTTCGGCCGGACTCGACTATCCGGGTGTGGGACCGGAGCACGCCTACCTGAAGGACGCGGGCCGCGTCACCTATGTCTCGGCCACCGACTCGGAAGCCATCGAAGGCGTGAAGCTGCTCTCCCGGACCGAAGGCATCATTCCCGCACTGGAAACCGCCCACGCCGTGGCCTTTCTCCCGGAACTGGCCGGGCGCATGACCGCAGACCAGATCATCGTCCTGAACTGCAGCGGACGCGGCGACAAGGACATGGGCACCATCTCGGAGTACGTCTGATGGCTTCACGCATCGAAACCCGGATCCGCGAGACCACCACCCGCGGCGAGAAAGCCATGGGGATCTTCGTGACCAGCGGATTCCCGGACCCCGCACACACGGTCGAGATCCTCCAGGCCATTGACGAGGGCGGCGCTGACTTCATTGAACTGGGAATGCCGTTCAGCGACCCGCTGGCGGAAGGCCTCCCCATCCAGCAGTCCAGCGAGCGCGCCCTGGCGGCCGGCGCATCCATGCGCACCACCCTGGAGGCCGCCCGCGCGTTTCGTGCTTCCAGCACGACGCCACTCCTGCTCATGGGCTATCTGAATCCGGTGATACGCTTCGGGGTGAGCAACTTTTTCAGGGCCGCGGCCTCTTCAGGAGTAGATGGAGTCATTCTTCCTGACCTTCCCCCATCGGAGCGTGCGCTGGTCGCCGGCGCGGCAGCAGATGCCAACATTGACCTGGTTCACTTGATTGCACCCAACACATCCGATGACCGGATTCGGCACGTTGACCAGGTGGCCGGGGGCTTTGTTTATGCCGTGTCCATCACCGGACTGACCGGCACCGGTCACGGGCAGACCGATGCCGTGAACGAGTACCTGCAGCGCGCCCGAAGCCTGGTCCGCAAGAATTGTCTGCTGGTCGGCTTCGGCATCTCGTCCCACGAGGACGCCATGCGGCTCTCGGAACACACGGACGGGTTCATTGTGGGCTCAGCGGTCATCCGGAAGATTGATGACCTGTTCGGGAGCGACGCCGTCTCCGGGACAGATCGGGCGAAGGCGCTGACTGCCTTTGTCCGCGCGTTGAAGTACGGGAAGCCCACGCAGTAAGACTGACCCTGAGCAATACCCCCAAGACACCGATTGGCATGAGATACACCGCTTTTTTTCTACTTCTGGTGATTGTGCTGGGCACGGGGTGCGAGGGACTGGACGTCCGGCCGCGGGCTGTTGGTCGCGAAGGAGAGATCGTGGTGGTCACCGATTCGGCCAGTTGGAATGGTGAACTCGGCGAGGTCATGCGCGGCGAGCTCGGACCCTACATCGGTACCCTCCCCGCGCCTGAGCGCATGTTCACGCTTCGCCGAATGGGCATCGTGAGCAACCGATCGCTCAACCTGCTCCGAAAGCAGAAGAACGTGATCTTTGCCGCACCCCTGGCGGACTCGACGCGGGAGTCGCAGTTCATGAGAGGCGTTCTCGATGAGGAGGCAGCCCAGGCCGTGATGAACAACGGCACCGTGGCCGTTGTGGGCCGGCGCGACGAGTTCGCCCAGGCCCAGCAGGTCTACTACCTGATAGGCCGTGATGCGGAGAGCATCGCCCAGGCTGTCCGAAATAATGCCGAGGGCATCCGGTACAACTTCAATACCATCACCCGCCAGCGGTTGGGTCGGGAGATGTTCGAGAAGGGACGCCAGTTCGAAGTCGAAGACCGGCTCATGGAGACGCACGACTTCGCCGTGAGCGTCCAGCACGACTATGTGATCGCCACCGACACGACCAACTTTGTCTGGATGAGAAGGCTGGTGAGCAGCGACTCATGGCGCAGCTTCTTTGTCTGGTACACCGATGAACTCAGCCCGGCCGACCTCGACCCGGAGTGGGCCGTGGCCGTCCGTGACCGACTCACCACCGCCTATGTGCAGGGCAACATGGATGGGCACGTGGAGGTGGATCAGCGTCGGCCCCTGGAATTCGAGAATGTGGACTTCCTGGGTCGCTTTGGCTACGAGATCCGTGGCCTCTGGCACATGGTAGGTTATGAGGACGGCCGGCAGATCCAGTATGGGA
>JABDJZ010000540.1 GCA_013003255.1 Rhodothermales bacterium | reverse complement strand
TAGGCCTGGACGGGCGACCCCTGTTCCTGCCAGTGCACCAGCGTTCCCTCGGGTTCGCCGGTGAGCACCCGCATGAGGTTGCCGGGTTTGTTCATGTTGAATACGATGATGGGCATCGAGGACTCCTGACAGAGTGTGAACGCCGTCATGTCCATCACTTTCAGGTTTTTCGCGATGACTTGGGCACCATTGATGGAGTCGTAGCGCTCTGCATTCGGGTCCTTCTCGGGGTCCGCGGAGAAGATCCCGTCCACCCGCGTTCCCTTCAGAATCACGTCTGCCTCGATCTCCAGAGCCCGGAGGGCCGCAGCGGTGTCGGTGGTGAAGTACGGGTTGCCGGTCCCGGCACCGAAGATCACCACACGCCCTTTTTCCAGATGTCGCGTAGCACGGCGCCGGATGAAGGGCTCAGCGATTTGCTCCATCTTTATGCTGGACTGCAGCCTGGTCTTCAGGTCGGCCTGCTCGAAGGCATCCTGCAGCGCCATGGCATTGATCATGGTGGCCAGCATGCCCATGTAGTCCGCGTGGGAGCGGGTCATTCCGTCGGTAGCGTTGTGAACGCCGCGAAAGATGTTGCCGCCCCCGATCACCACGGCAACTTCAGCGCCGGCGGCTACGGCCAGCTTGACCTCCTGGGCATACCGATTGACCACTTCCTGGTCTATCCCGTACTCCTTGGAGCCCAGGAGCGCCTCGCCGCTCAGCTTCAAGAGGATGCGTTTGTACTTCAAGGTGGCGTTCACCGGCTGGATCATTGCAAAGTCAAGCAATCTAGGCAGATGGAACCTGCCATTCAAAAAAGAAGGGCGCTCCGGATAAACCAAAGCGCCCTTCGAATCGGTCAAGGCCGGATCAGCCGCCCAGTGCGAACCGGACGAATCCGGAAACTGAGGCGTCGACACTCTTGAGCATTTCGGTCACCGTCTGCGAGGAGTCCTTCACGAAGGGCTGCTCCAACAGGACGTTGTCCTTGTAGTAACGCTCCAGCTTGCCGGTGGCGATACGGTCGATGATGTGCTCCGGCTTGCCCTCGTTGCGGGCAGCGTCCCGAGCAATCTCCATCTCCTTCTCTTTCACATCGTCGGCCACGTCGTCACGGCCGGTGGCGATAGGGTTGAGGGCAGCCACCTGCATGGCCACGTCACGGCCGGCCGAGTCCAGGTCACCATTTCCGGCGACATGAACCAGGACGCCGAGCTTGGCGCCAGGGTGGATGTAGGAGACTACTTTGCCGCCGTCATTGCTCTCCACGGCGTGACGGCGCACGTCGATCTTCTCGCCGATCTTGCCGGTCATGCGGGTGATGGCTTCGCCCAGGGTTTCCTCACCCTCGAACGTGACGGCCATGAGGGCGTCGTTGTCCGCGGGGCGCTCGGCCAGAACCAGTCCGGCCACCTTGTCGGCAAAGTCCGTGAACTCGCTGTTGCGCGCCACGAAGTCCGTTTCACAATTGACCTCAACCAGGATGGCCGTGGTGCCATCATCGGTGGATGCGGTTGCGATGACGCCTTCTTTGGCTTCGCGGTCAGCGCGCTTGGCCGCCACTTTCTGCCCCTTCTTGCGGAGCAGGTCAATGGCGGCGTCAAAATCACCGTCGGTTTCCTGGAGTGCCTTCTTGCAATCCATCATTCCGACACCGGTGATGTCTCTCAGTCTCTTGACGTCCTTAGCAGAGATTGCCATGTCTGTCGATATCTATGGTTGAATCGGGGCCGGCCCCGAACAGGATGAGTTGGTTAGGCCTTTTTGTCGGCCTTGGCAGCGGGAGCAGCTTCTGCTTCCTTGGCCTTGGGGGCAGCTTTCTTGGCGGCCTTGGGCGCGTCAGCCTTGGCGGCTTCAGCGGCCGGCGCGGGCTTGGCCTTCGCAGGCTTCGCATCAGCTTCAGCCTTCGCGTCTCCAGCCGGCTTGTCGGCCTTCGGCTTGCGCGTTCTGGCTTTTGCCTTGGCCTTGTTGGCGGCTTCTTTCTCCTGCTCGCGCTCAGCCTGGCGGCTTTCCTTCTCCGCCTTGGCGGCCGCATCCTGCGTGGCCTTGGCCTTGGCGCCTTCGGAAATGGCCTGACCGATGACGGAGGTAATCAGCTCGATGGAGCGCTGGGCGTCATCGTTGGCCGGGATCGGGAAGTCCACGAGGTCCGGATCAACGTTGGTGTCCACCATCGCGATGATCGGGATGTTAAGCCGCTTGGCTTCCTTCACGGCGATGTGCTCGCGGTTGATGTCCACGATGAACAGGGCGCCGGGGAGGCGCGCCATGTCCTGGATACCACTCAGCACCTTTTCGAGCTTCTCGCGCTCGCGGCGGCGCATGAGGCGCTCCTTCTTCTTGAGCTGATCCAGCGTGCCGTCATCCTCCATCTTGACCAGGTCTTCCATCCGCCGAATGCTCTTCCGGATGGTCTGGAAGTTGGTCAGGGTTCCACCGAGCCAGCGTTCCACCACATAGGGAGAACCGCATTCCTGCGCGCTCTTCCGGATGATGTCCCGGGCCTGCTTCTTGGTCCCCGTGAAGAGGATCCGCTTGCCGCGCTTGGCGAACCGGCCTGCGGCCTCCGCAGCCGCGTCCAGGTAACGCTGCGTCTGCGTCAGGTCAATGATGTGGATCCCGTTGCGCTCCATGAAGATGTGGGAGCGCATCTTGGGGTTCCACCGGGAGGTGAGGTGGCCGAAGTGCGTGCCGGCCTTGAGCAGCGCGTCAATCTCGACGCGGTGCTGGGGAGTGGTTTCACTCATTGTATGTAGGGTTTTTCCTCTACGCCTGTCGCGCGGAACACAGGAACCGGCTCAGCCGGCCACCCCTGCGCCCATCGAGGCGTATGCGTGATGAAATGACGTGGGGCCCAACGCCGGTGGGGAGGCCGAAGCCTCGAAGTTTCTAGCGCTTGGAGAACTGGAAACGCTTGCGCGCCTTCGGCTGTCCGTACTTCTTACGCTCGACCATGCGGGGGTCACGCGTCAGGAAGCCTGCGTCACGCAGGGCCTTGCGGTGCTCTTCGTCCACATCGACCAGTGCACGGGCAATGCCCATGCGAATGGCTTCTGCCTGGCCGGTGAGACCACCGCCCTTGACGTTGACCACGAGGTCCCACTGTCCTGACGTTCCCGTCACCTCGAAGGGCGATGAGATGGCGCGACGGCGCCACTCCAGCGGGAAGTAGTCGGCGAGTTCGCGCTTGTTGATTTTCACCTTGCCCTTGCCGGGACGGAGGTAAACGCGAGCAACGGAAGTCTTACGACGACCGACGGTCTGATGCTGATTGGTAACTGCCATGATCTTAGAACGTCAGCGGTTCGGGCTTCTGGGCCTCGTGAGGGTGCTCTGAGCCCGCGTAGGCTTTCAGCTTTTTGAGCATCTGCCGACCGAGGGGCCCCTTGGGGAGCATGCCCTTGACGGCGTTCTCAACTATAAAGGTGGGCTTGCGGTCGCGGACTTCCCGCGGCGTCCGCGTTCTGCCTCCGCCCGGGTAGCCGGTGTGACGGAAATATTCCTTGTCCGTCTCCTTGTTGCCGGTGAAACGGACCTTGTCGGCGTTGATCACAACCACGAAGTCGCCGGTGTCCACATGAGGTGTGAACGACGGCTTGTGCTTGCCCCGAAGGATGGAGGCCACCTGAGAGGCGAGTCGTCCAACGATCTGGTTTTCAGCGTCGACGACGTACCACTTGCGGTCCACGTCCTGCGGTCTGGCGCTGAGCGTCTTGTACGAATTAACTTGCATGCTGGGAGCCGGCACGGGGACCGGCGGTCTGCTTTTCCGAGTTTGCCCCGGGTTGAGGCATGCGACGGTGGGAATTGCCGCAGCCTCACAAAGTAGGAACTCAGGTCACGACTGACAAGAGATCTGCTTTAGGGAAGGACCGTTCACGCCTCAAACCCCACCGGGTTTACTGAATAGGCGGTATTGAGCGGTTTCTTGATACATATTCCACGAGCGCGCACTCTATTCGGGTGCGTTCCAACGGAATTCCTGTGTCTCCACGACCCCATCTGCATTCAGATCTCTCCAGGCTGGACGGCCTGGTGCGTCAACTTCCCTTCGACCTGGACGACGGGGAAGCGGTAGGCGCCCTCTTCACAGAGTGGCGCCGGTCCCGACGACGGCGTTCAGCCCACCTGCTGGACCTGTGGACCTATTGCTACGTCCACCGCTACTTCCTGCTGAAGTTCGTGCGGGCGGCCGAGGGTTCGACAGCCGGTGATCTTGAAATGGTCATTGACCGGGCGTTTCGCAAGGTATCCGAGAATCGGGCGTCCGTGAAGGACCCTCGCCGGTACCCGCACTGGGTCACCGTCATCTGCCGCAATGTCTTTGTCAATCACGTGACCCGGCACCCGGGACACATCTCAGTGGACCGAATCGCGGAGCCGGCGCAACCACCGGATACGCTTGAGGCCATCCATGATGACGCCATCCGCGCCGGCGCGCTTGATGGTGCCATCAACAGGCTGCCGAGGCACCTCCGCATCGTGGCACGACTGCGACTCGTGCAGGATCTTGCTTACGAGGTGATCTCGGAACGGACCGGGATCGCTGTTCCCTCGATTCGAGCCTACGTGCACAAGGCTTTGTTGCGCCTTCGAAAGGACCGGCGTTTTCTCGAAGCCATGGGTTACGAACATCAGCTGCCGGGGTCAGATCAGGCATGAAGCGGAAGCAGGAGTACCTGGGAATCGCATTCCTGTCGCACGTTGAGCAGGATCAACTGCGCCGGGAGGCCGGGGATGACCCTGACTTTCCGGCGGCAGAACGCGCCTCGCATCGTCTCCGTGAAGCCGTGGACGCCGGCCGTGCCCTGGAAGAGCGCGAATTGGATGACTTGCTGATAGCCCTCGCGCTTGTGGGGGGAGGGGCATCGGATTCATGGCGGGCCCGCCTCTTGGCACGGGCCGAGGAGTCCGGCCTCGGTCACCGGGTCGAGCAGGTAAGTGACAGAATCCGGGAGGTTGAGGCGGGCCTCGACGCTTCAGCCCACTTCACCCGACTTACGGGCCACCGGGCCGCACCGCCGCCGGCGAACCGCAGAATGTGGCTTGCTGCAGCTTCCGTGCTCGCTCTGGTCCTTGCCCACGGCACATACAGCCGCCTGACGGAGGATCCGTTGAGGAAAAGTGCGTGGCAGCAATGGGACCCGCCCCGCGTGACCCGAACCGCCGAGTTCGAGGAAAACGAGGTCCAACGGGCCCGGCGTGTGGGCTACGAGTCCCGGCAAACCGTGTTGGGGCTCTGGCCGTCCTATGACGAGGATGCACTGCGGCGGGCGGACACCATGCTGGGCGGTCGCATGGACCCGGAGGCGCTGCTCGAGCGCGCCAGGCTCCAGGCTGTGGCAGGAGACGCAGACCGGGCCAGACACACGCTGGGTACGCTTCCGCCCGGACTTCTGGAACGCCCGGACGTGGCCGAATTGCGGAAAGCGCTGTCCCCCGAAGGAAAGAATTAGCGCGTGTCTGAGTAGGTCCGTAGCGCTTTCGGCGGGCTATTCAGCCGTTTTGGGGTCCTTCCGGCCCAGCCGACCGGCTGGCGCGACTTTTGACGGAGCACCGAAAACCTCAATCAGAACCGCCTTTGTCTGTGATGAACCGCACCTTTCTCCTTGTGGCGCTTGCCACACTCACTGCCATCCCGGCCTCCGGGCAAATCGGTATCGCTGTTCGCGCCGGAACGCTCGGTCCCGGAATCAACGTCGCGTACGGGATTTCTCCCAAGCTGGCCGTTCGGGCCACCGGCAGCTACCTGACCTACACGCACTCTGATTCCTTTGAGGAAGAGGTTACCATTGAGGTGGAGGGCGA
>JABDJZ010000149.1 GCA_013003255.1 Rhodothermales bacterium | reverse complement strand
ATGCCACCCGTGGCCAGGACGCCATCCACGAGGCGACGCGCCCGGGACTCGACCTCAGTGCGAAGGGCTTCGATCTCCCGGATCTCCCGCATGAGTTCCGCGTCCAGTTCCTCGTTCCCGCGCAGTCCGGGATTCCGGGCGTACTTCAGTTCTACCTGGGCCTCGCGCCGGGCAATCTCCTGCTGAAGCGCGACGATTTCATTCTCCACGCCCGAGGCTACGCGATCATAAAGGTTCGGCTGGATGCGATCCACCTGGGTCCGGAGCGAAACGAGCTCCGACTCCACCACCTGGAGTTCCACCTGCGCCTGGTCCCGCCGGGACTGCAGATCTGCCATTCTTTCGGTCAGCGCATTTACCTCCTGATCCAGGGCAATGGCGCCTTCGGCTTCCTGGTAGGCCTGCAGGTCCGCCTCTGCAGCGGTCAGTTCAGTCTGCCGTGCAGCGATCTGGCTTTCCAGAAATGACCTGATGCCCGTGGCCTCACTTCGGCTGAGTTCAAGATTGCGCTCCGCATACTCGGCGGCGTAGGCATTGGCGATGTACTGTGCTTCCCTCGGAAGACCACTGCGTGCCTGGATGCGCACCACGCCCACCTCCCGACGCACCTGCTCAATGTCAATGCGGTCCTGAAGCGCCCGCGCCAGACTGACCTGCGTCAACTGCGGATCGGTTGCTTCTTCGAACACCGGCCAGGTGCCCTGCGGAGCATCCGCTCCACCCTGATCCAGGTCGGTCAGCATCTGTCCCGCCACACGCTTGGCCAGGTCAAGAGAACCCAGAATTTCCACTTCGATCAGGACGTCCCGGAAGGCGCTGATTCCGGCCAGGTCCATGCCCTGGCCGGCAGCACTCTGGGTGTCGATGATGACCGACGTTTCGGCCTCGTACACCGGCTCCGCCCAGTAGAGGTACGCCACGGCCAGTCCGATAAAGAAGACCAGGCTTCCCAGGAGGATCCACTTGCCGCGCAATCCGGACTGGACCACATGGCGGACCAGGACCTTGTTGTCGGCAGGGGTTACGGTTTGGCTCACGGAGTTGTGGGGTTGATGCGAGGACGATTCCTTAGTTGGCCGAGACGCCGCGGCGCACAGGGCTTCTGAACGAGCGGGCACGCGTCCCCTCGGCGACGTTCGTCCGCCGCTGCACCTCGCGCTTGGCCTTGTCCTCAGCCTTGCCGACCTGCGCATAGGTCGTGATGTCGAAGTAGCCGAGATCCCACAGGACGATCATGGCAAGGGCTCCGGCCACGCCGACAATGATGTTGCCGGCGGTTGCATCGGCAAAGGCAATCAGCAGGGCGAGCATGCCCAGCGTGCAGCCGATGAGGTAGAAGATGGTGATGGCCCGGGCGTGGATGCCGAAGCAACGCTTAAGCATGCGGTGGTGCAGGTGGTCGCTGTCAGCACGAAGCGGATTCCGACCGAGGGCCAGCCGACGCACAACGGACATGGCCGTGTCGAGCCCGGGAATGCCGAGCACCACCAGCACTGCCATGGCCTGGTTCGTCGTGGGCTCTGCGTGCACCACCACCAGGGACAGCACGGCAAGCAGGTAGCCGATCAGCAAACTCCCCGTATCGCCCATGAAGACCTTTGCAGGCGGCACATTGAAGCGAAGGAAGGCCAGGACGGCACCCATCAGCGCGAGTGCAAGAAGCAGCGGGCCTCCAGCAAGGCCACCAAGGATGACAAAGAAACTGATGGCGATGACTGTCAGTCCGCCTGCCAGGCCGTCGAGCCCGTCGATCAGGTTGACTGCATTCATGACGAAAACCACCCAAAGCACCACGGCCGGGTAAGCCAGGACCGCCGCGACTGCTCCTCCCCCGAGCAGCGTGGTCACCGCTCCGATGAACTCCGTTGAGGCGACAAGCGGAGTGGCTGCCACAAGCTGGGCCAGGAGCTTGACCGGCGCACCGAGGGGGCGCGTATCGTCGTAGAAGCCCACCAGAGCCGCCACCGAGCCTCCGGCCAGAATGGTGAGGGCCGTGATCATGCTGAAGGGCATCTCAAAGTAGCCGAGTCCAGCCCCCGTGCCTGTGGCAATGAGGACCGAGATAAGCACACCGGCCAGAATGCCGAACCAGATGGCCACACCACCCGTCCGCGGCGTCGCGGTGCTATGGGTCTTCCGCCCACCGTCCGGCTGATCCACCCAGGACTTTGCCTTGGCGTAGCGGGTGATCGAGGGCATCAGCAGGTAGGTTACTCCGAAGGCCGTGAGACCGGCGAGGAGAGCGCTTCCGTCTGGAATATTCATTGGGAGACTGGGCTTTAGCCGGCAAACGCCACCTGGGCGTCTGCCTCGTTGGAGAGATATTCGGGAGCGGCGGCGTGCGCGATTACCAGGCGCAGCATGCCGGGCTCAAAGCGGATGCCGGAGAGCACGTGCTCGATGACCTTGAGCGTCTGGAGCGCGACCGTGCGTTCGCCGAAGCGTTGCTCGACGATCTCACGCCCCTTGCGTCCCATGGCAGCACGTTGGGCCCTGGAGGCCAGCAGTGGGCGGAGCGCATCCGCCAGTGCTTTGGCATCACGCACCGGGACCAGGACGCCGTTGACGCCATCGTCAATGATTTCGCGGCAGCCGGGGACATCGGTCGCCACCACAGGGCGCCCACAGGCGCCGGCCTCTGCGATGACCTTGCCCAGGCCCTCCCGGTAGGAAGGGAGCGCCACGATGTGACTCTCGTGGTACACTTCAGGCATGTCGTGGCGGTAGCCCCACCACTCGATGATCCCTTCGGCATTCCAGGCCTGAAGCTGCTCGCGGTCGATGCTGGCCAGGTTGCCGGGATCTTCGTCACCCACAAGAGCGAATCGCGCAATCACGCCTTCCGATTTCAGCTGCCTGGCCGCATCCACGAATTCCTGGACGCCCTTGTGCCAGAGCAGCCGAGCCGGCAGGACCACCGTGGGCGTATCCTTGGTTTCCGGCCTGGGAAAGAAGCAATCCGTGTCAACGCCGGGACCGTTGATGACTGCACTCCGCTTGGGAGTGGCCATCCCGCTCTCCAGAAAGAGCTCACGGTCGTCCTGGTTCAGGAAGAGGTCAACCCGGTTTCCGTGTCGGATCGAAACGCGATAGAGCGGCTCGAGCACACGGCGGATGAGGCTGGTGTTGACGCCATCATCGATGAAGGCGTAGCCCAAGCCGGTATTCGCGTTGACAACGCCGGGCACACCCGCAAGGCGGGCGGCCAGGGTGCCGTAGAGAATGGGCTTGAGCGTAATGTGGTAAACCAGATCAGGGCTGGTTACGCGATAGAGCCGAATCAATTCACGTATCGAACGTGTGTCCGCCATGGGCCGAAAACCGCCGCGTGCCATGTTGAGGGGCAGGAAGGCAAATCCGGAGCGTCGAATCCGTTCGGCACCCGGCCATTCGGGAGCAGCGACAAGCACCGTGTGACCGGCGGCGCGGGCCGCCTCGGCAAGGTGCATGTGTTGGTCCGCGAAGAACGCGGGGTTGTTGCAAACAAACAGCAGTTTTGCAGTCATGCGGAGTCGATGGAGTAGTAATCCAGACTCTGCTTGTCAAAGCCAGTGCCAGTCCCAGAGCGATACACGCGATGGGCTCTGGCGTCCGTTTTGGGGCATTCGTTGTCGCGAAACCGCCCGCTCCGGGTCTCACTTTCGGATTTGGCGCCTCAATGACCGCTCTCTTGCAGTAGGATCAGCCCTTCGCGCGAACCCGGATGGCCTGACGGCCTTTGAACCAACGAGCGATGGCCGATCGCGTGATTCCTTCAGGTCCCAGAACGTGCGCGTTCACCGCCCGGACGCCATCACCCCAGGCACGCTTGTAGGGCTCATCACCCACGCCGAAGTCGAAAAACGACTGGCCCGTCTCGCAGGCGCGCTTCAGGGCGTGAACGAGCAGTTGCTCACCGGGCGAGAATCGGCTCAAGGGCGAGCCTGGATCAAAGGCCAGACCATAGAGATGGAAGCTGGCCGGATCCGATATGCCGAAGATGAAGGCTTCAGGCCGCCCATCCACCATCAGAAAGCTGAGATCCAACGCCCCCTCTGCCGCAAGACCCGTCATCCAGTCTTCCAGGAACCGGCGACCCTTTTCGGTCTGCCAGACACCGCGGCGCTTGGCCACCGCCGCCCGGGCCACGTATAGACGAAGGGCTTTTGGCAGCCACTCGCGGACGCCGGCGGCGTCATCCACGTGCAGGATTTCCAGGGGGCCGCCAGCCTCCAGCTTCTTTCGCTTGCGCCGAAGGCCGGACCACGTTCGGGATGACCTTCGGGATTGGACGTGCTCCCAGCCTCCACGCAGGTCCAGTCCAGGAGCTACGTCGTACGGAATCGTGACGGACGACCGTCGACCTACCCACTCGGCCAGGGCTGACCCTTCGGCAACCCGGGGCATGATCAACCCTCGGGCGGCCATCACCTCAAGATCCGGCGTTGGTTTGACTTGCGAATAGTCGGCCGCTCCCCATCCTGCGAGAATGTGCCATCCCGCCCGACCGATGGCAGGGTGCTCGCCTCGTTTGAGAAGGCGTGGGGCCAGATGATGCCACCAGGGATCCAGGAACGAGGCGCGAGCGAACGGTCCTTCGGCTCCGGGTTCTTCGATGCGCTGACGTTGTCCGGTCGTCCCGGCGGCCTCAGGAGTTGCCGGGTCTGGGGCGCGCTGCGGCTGCCACGGGCGGCCTGTTTTGTTTCTATGGTTCGCGGGCCCGTCTACCACGGAGAGACGCGATGCACGGCTGACTTCACCGTGCTCATCCAGTCGTACCACCCTTCCACCTTGGCCGCGAGCGTTGCCCCGTTGTCGCGCTCAACCACTTCCAGGCGCCTCCAGCCGAATGGCGCTTCACCAGGTGCCACCGGCCCCAGCGTAGTGGTAAGCGCGCAGATCAATCCCGCGTCTTCGGCAGCCTGCAGCAGGCCGTCGTCCACCTGCCCCAGCCGTCGATCTCCGTAAGGGATGGCGAACAGGTTTCTGGGAGCGCCGAGATTTTCCCTGAACCGCGCCTGGGCCGTGGCGATGTCGGCCCGGAATTCGTCCAGCTTCCCCGAGTAGTTGTGATGGCTGTGTGTGTGACAGCCTATCTCGATGAGACCGGTCTTCTCGGCCTCGACGCATTCCTCCCACGTCATCGAACGCCACCAGTCGGGATCTGCCTGCTCGTGGTGGGCGATGCCCCACATGTCGAAATGCATGGGGACGGTGCGTCCGACATAGTCGGTCACCGCAAACACCGTCGCCGGGATGCGGAGGTCGCTCAGTATGGGTACCGCCCACCGGGATACTCCCGCGAACGCATCATCGAACGTGACCACCACGGCCCGCTCCGGAAAAGGCTGACCGGCAGCGGCGAGTTGGATGAGCAATCTGAGACTTACAAACTCGAACCCGCGCTCCAGGAGCCCTTCCATCTGTAGCCTGAACCGGTCCGGAGTCACGTTGAGTCCCGGCTCCGGAAGCCCCGTGATGCGGGGCGCAATGCGATGGTAGAACAGGATTCCGGCCGTCCCTGCCCGCCGGGATCCGAAAGCCGCTGACATACCGGCCCCAACGAGACCACCAGCGGCCTTGGCTCTATCGGCCAGGCGCTGTCTGAGCGGGGGAATTGGTTTTCTCACGATACCGTAGGGCAGGTTTTACCCCTCAGGTATCGTCCTCATCAGGCTGCGCGTAAGACCTGCCGGAGACTTCTGTACCGTTCCAACACGGGCTCCGGGACAGGTGCGCCCTTGCGATGCCGCTGTGCCCAGCCCCGAACCCCGACCAATTCTGCGCCGCGCTCCGCCAGAGATTTGACCAGCTGTGTCGGAATACCGAAGAGCAGCCGCGGATTTCGTTGGGCGAGGGACTCTCTCCAGAGGGATCGCATAAAGTGCCGGCGGGCCGTCCAGGCGCTCCCGGCCGTCACGCCATCCACCCGGTACGCATAGAGCACACGCTCCATCCTGTGGAATCGACTGTGCCGATAGCTCCGCAGCATGAGGTCATCATCCTCGGTACGAACAGCATCTTCCCGGTATGGGTAGCGGCGAAACCAGCCCGCCCTTCCCATCCACGTGGCGTGGTTGAAGTGAAAGCCCGCCCAGGGCTTGGCCGTAACCTCTTCATGGCTGGCGCCCCGCCACTTTTCGCGCCCTCCCGGCTGTCCCACCGCATCCACGATGAGCATGTCGGTTGCCACGACGTCTACCAACGGGTAGCGAAGCAGGAAGTCAACCTGTTCCGCCAGTCTCTCCGGAAACGCCAGGTCGTCGGCATCCATACGCGCCAGAAAGGCACCCTGAGCCAGCGATACCGCCTGATTCAGGCGGGCCGGAAGGCCCCGGTTCTCCTGGCCAACTGTCAGCCGAAGCCGGGCATCATCGAAATCCCGGACGATATCGGCACCGCCGTCTCGGGATCCGTCGTCAATGACAATCAATTCCCAGTTGGTGTACGTCTGGGCCTGCAGCGACCGGATGGCATCCCCGACGCAATCGGCCGCATTGTACATCGGCATCAGAATGCTGACGAGTGGCCTCATGCCGCAATCACCCTGGCCAGCAGTGCTTCCATCTTGCGGGCACCCGCTTCGCGATCCAGCTTCCGGACGAACTCCGGATCCGCGGTGGCCCGAAGCACGCCGTCCCGCTTGGACTCCAGCAGATGCTCCAGTTTGGACCTGATACCCTTCACGTCCCTCGGATCACACACCGCAAGGATCCCGGCCGCGTGACCGAGTTCGCGTGCAGCCCCGGGGGCGGCGAGCAGCATCACAGGCCGACGGGTCCGCAGATATTCAAACAGTTTGCCGGTCAGCGCCGCGGGGACACGGTCGCCGGGAATGGCCAGGAGCACATCCGATTGCGCCATCAGTGCCACGGCCTCCCCATGCGGCACCTGAGGGTGAACCTGGGTTGGGCACGCAGCGGCAGTGAGGATCGCTTCCTGTCCCGGGTCAATCAGCCCGTAGTGGTCTATCCGAACGGCTCCCGGGTCCTGAAAACCATCAATGGCGCGCACCAGTGGGGCGATGGAACGAAAGTCCCCAAGCCAACCCAGGTGCATGATGCGCAGGGGGCCGTCGGAAGGAACGGGGGACGCCTCCCAGGGGAGGTGGGCAAAGTGCCCTTCGACATACCCGTTCATCACGACCCGGGACTCGATTCCTATGCCCGCCAGCCTTTTCCGCGTGACCGGGCTGACCACGGAGACGGCCGCAGCCTGACGCAAATAGCGGTGGCCGTAGCGGTTCAGCAGGGCCTGATAGCTGCCCGTTATGGACTCGACGTGCTTCCGGTCTGCGAAGTCATCCCGGAGGTCGATGACGTGGGGAATCCCGACTCGGCGGGCCAGGTGGTGCCCGATTGGCATGAGTACGTTGGGTGCGACGACGGTCAGGAGTGCCTGTACGGACTCGCGCGCGCAAATGCCGGGTACGGCGCGCCACAGGCCCGGATACCAGGATAGCTGGCGCTCCAGGGGTAGCAGGCTCTTGATGCTTCCCAGTGCCTTGAGCCAGGTTGGATTCCGCTTCAGCTGGGACCCTCCTTCGGCGGAAATCCCGCCGCCTAGCTGCCGCTCCGGGGACGGCACGTGATGGACTGTCACGCCTTCCATGGTCTCCGGCCACTCCTCTGGAGGGGTCGCGGTGAAGACGGTGACGCGCCAACCTGAATTGGCGAGCCAGCGGACAAAGGTCATCGCCCGGATGGATCCGCCCATCAGGTGGGTGGACCACTCGTATACGAGGACCGCCAGCCGGAAGGGTGACCTCTGGCTGGCGTGTGCGGGACGGTGAATCTGAGTCGGGGCCTCAAGCATGGGGCGGCCTCGGCGGTCCTGAAACGGGCGGCCCCGGCGGTCCCGGATCGGGCGGCCTCAGGGGTCCTGAATCGTGCGGCCTTGGTGGTCCCGGATCGTGCGGCGTCCAGGCGTTCGGCTCAGCGACCCCCGGGGGATTCGGCAGGCGATCTCCCACCCGCCTGAGCGGAGGGTGCGAAACTCTGGGCTCCGGTTCGACACCCGCAATTTTCCGGTCGAGGAACCGCAGCACCCCCACCATCACGAGCGGGATCAGGCTGTACCAGAGAATCGGGCGGGTGATGCTGAGCGATTCGCCGCGGGTAAAGAAGATCAGAATCGGCAGGAACGAGGCAATGAAAGCGAACCTGACAGGGTCATTCGCACGGTCTGCCCATCGCTGTAGGCCGGCGATGGCGGCACCGATGAGCCCTACCATCAGGGCCCCGCCGATCCAGCCGAAGTTCATGTATGCCTCGGCCATGAATGAAAAACCGAGACCGAAACCTCCCACCGCCAACGATGGCGTGACGTGGAAGGCCAGCCAGCTCCCCGCGTAGCCATAAGCATCGGGCAGATCAAGAATGGGAATGGCGTTGGCCAGTGCCTGGAGATACCCGTACCCCATCTCGAAGGGCCGCACCTCAGGTACCAGCTCGGCGGTAAAGGCAATGGTCAGGACGGAACCCGCCAGTTCCGCAATGAGCTTGAGAATCGGGTTGTCCGCCCCTGCAAAGGCCTCCCACATGACGTCGAAGGACATGCGGTCGATGCCGGACATGTCGCGAATGCTCCGGACCAGGGGTGCGACGAAGAGGAACAGTGCCCCTCCGGTCAGCACGACCGGCAGCACCGGCAGTCGTCGAACGGTCCTGTGCCAGAGCCAGACGAAGGCCGCGATAGGAATCAGCGAGAAGGCCCTGAATCCAAGAAAGAGGTAGCTACCCGAGTAGAGAATCAGGCCGAGAATGGCCACCACCTGACCAAGGCGTCGCCCGCGGCTGCCGGCCAACAGGAACATCACGCCCGGGAGGTAGAACTCCGAGATCAGGGCCATGATGCCTTCGGCACCGGAGCGCGGGTCACGGCCTCCTCCTTCGAAGAGGGACGAGTATCCTCCACTGATCACGGTCTCCATACTGGCGCGAAGCCTGAAGAGAAGCGGTAGAATGGACAATGCCAGCAGGAACCAGCCCACTTGATAGAGCCGGGTCCCGTCATACACGGGCCGCAGCTTGTCGCCCTCCCGACTGGCTACCGCACTGACCAGGAGAGCGCCGAGATGCAGGAGTGCGTAGCAGGCCGTGACGTATGTGAGCGTGGCCAACAACTGCTCCTCGGTGACCCGACCCTTCAGCCAGATCATGGAATCGTGGCCCATGAAACGCAGGAGGGAGTAGCCCACATGAAAGGGCATCGAGCCGGCCAGAAACAGCCCATAGGGATTGAGAAGACTCCCCTCGCTCATGATCCACGAGACCAGTAGCCAGGTCGACAAGACCAGCAGCACCGTGCCCACAAGCGAGATGGCCTCCCCGGTGGCCAGATTCTGGCTTTGCCCGGCCATCAGACCTGCGGTCAGACCGAGCAGTATCACAATGTGAACCAGGAGGGCCAGGATGGGCTTTGCGCCCTGGTTTGGAACGGCGGATTGCGTCATAGACACCCAGATTCCGTCATGAGCGCAGCGTCCTGGAGCCGGACGGGGTGCGCGTTCCGCGGATCGCCGGGCGCCCCGAACGGGGACCGTCGGGCTTCAGGTCCGCCTCGCGTGCTGCCGCGCCCGACTCTTGGTTTATGGTCACGCAACCCGGATCAAACGCGGCCAACTGCCCATAGCCGGGTGACCACCACGGTAGCGGCTCCAGATGAATGGGCTGACCATCCGTGGAGTAGTCTACTACCTCGACCGCCGAATCCGTCACCACGAAGCTGCGGTACACATCGCCCGCCGGTGTCGTGCGCTTCCCGACCAGGCCCCGATCATCGAGCGCGATGACCTCGCTGCCCGAATCCCGGGCCGGTGAAAACGTGGACCGCGAGTCCTCAAATTCTGTCTGCCCCCGAAGGCGAGGGATGCCGTGGGCTGACTCGGACCGGAATTGCCGGCGTCTCCATGGCAGCGATGTGTAGACGTAGGCCCCGGGGTCCACGCGGTACGCCACGCCATCGATGTGCAGTTCGAACGAGAGCGCATCTGCATGGAAGTGCCCTCCATCTGACCGCAGCGTGCCCCCGGCCCGGATGGCCAGCCAGAGCCGCTCCGATCTGAAAAGGCAGATGCCAAAGTCCTCGAACCAGTCAAATGTCAACCCGCTGCGTAGCCCATTGCTGGAGTCCTCCTCACCGCAATCGGGAAAGCGCTGACTGCAGGAGCGAACCCGCGGCATTGCGGCCAGCCTTGCCGTCTCCGTAGCCACGCCTCCGGCCACGGGCGTCCATACAGCTGCGGAATAGTTTTTTGATCGACCCGTCGTTTCTGGCTTCCAGCGTTCCAACAGGGTCGCCGCGACGGCACCCGCCACGGTGTTCGGTGCAGACCCATTCTCAGTGGGAATTCCGGCGGCGGCTTGGCCGACAACGGACAGGAGCGCCAGCGTCGGTGAGTAGTCCAGGTAGCGTTCGTTCCAGTAGGGCTGTTGATCCTGTGCAAGCTCGCGAAGGTTCAGGAACCGTCGGCGGATGGTGGCCAGTTGGGTACAGCCCGCCAGCACATCCAGCTTCAGGAAACGGCCCGAATCGTTGTCCCCGATCTGAAGCAGCTGCCCGTCGGGGCGCACCATCCGGGTCAGGAATTTCTTGATGGGCTGAAAGGCCGCAGAGGGAATGCCTCGTCCGGCGCCCCGCGGCTGGCTTTGGGCATCGCCGTTGGCAGGCTTCGAGAAAGCCCGCTTCCTGGCCTCGGAAGGGATAACCTGTGGCTTTGGCGGATCCAGCGGTGCCCCGACAGCTCCCAGAATGGCCGCCGTCCAGGCCAGCATCTCCGCCGAGAACGCGTGGTAAGCGGTCGATCCTTCGAAGTGACTGCCATCTCCGTTGAACTGCCAGTCCAACTCGGTTTCGAGTTCACGTCGACAGAACGCGAGAATGGAAGCAGCCCGGTCGGAGGCGGGCAGGTAGGCTGCCGCGAAAGCCAGACCGGCGATATTGGCCAGATAGTGATTGTTCCTCCGGTCCAGGTCCCACCAGTCCAGGTGGTTGAATATGTGGTCGATGTGCTCATGCGTAGCCTGGAGCACCGTCCGTTCAAAGGCCGCATCGAAGGTGGCCCCGGACGCCTTGAACAGATCATGCGCCACCAGGATGTTTGCGATCCGAATGCCGGAGAGCATGGCGGTGGCCCAGTTGCACCCGTAGCGGGGCGGATTGAGCGCCAGAAAATCGCACAGCTGGTTCTGATAGGCGCGGCGGTACTCCGACGCCATCATGAAGCCCCGTCGACCCTGAATGGCCAGGCCGTGAGCCAGTGCCAGGCGCGGGAGGTGCTGCAGCTTTCCCAGTTCCCACGGGACCTTGACATCGGCCCCTTTGCGAAGCCCGATGGATGTATCGAGCGAATGGGTGGCGGCGCTCCAACGGGCACCCGAACGAGCGTCCAACTGCCAGTCTATCGGCGCATAGGGATGCTCCACCATTTGCCACAACTTCCGGGCGGTTGGAAGATTTTTCGCTGTGACCTGGTGTTCCAGCCATAGGCCTTCCAGGTCCGCCTTGATGACGGGACCCGGGTCGAAGCGGTGTCCCTCGCGACCCGGTGGCGAGGTGCCGTACGTCCACGGGAGCCAACCGGACCCCAGGAATTCGAAACGGCCATTCACGTAGTTGGCCGTGATGCCGGCCAACGGGGCTACCTGGCTGTCAGGCACAAGAGCGGCCGTATTCGGCAGTATTCGGCGTATTTCGCCTTCATCAGGCAACGCAGCGTGCGTCCCGGAAACCCGATCCATCACGCGGGCAGCCTGGTGCCGGATGCGCCGTCGCAATGCGCGCGGGGCCTTGCGGACGAACTGTCTGGGCGAGAGGTTCATGATGCTGTCGCAGGGAGGCGGGAGATCCCGGGTTCAAGGCACACTTTGTGCATCGACACACATAGCGCAACAAAGAACGCGCCATTAGATGATCAACCCGGGCCATCGCTACATCCTTGGAAACCTCCCGCCGCCGGTGGGTGGTGTGTCGACATTCATGCGTCGACACCTTTCCCGGCTGCGCGCTTCTGGCGAGCAGTTCGAGGCACGAGACTGGGTGAAAATGTCGGCCGTCGAACGGGTTCGTTGGATCCTGTTTCTGGCGCTCTTTCCAAGGCGCCTGCAGCTTGAGTTCAATGCCTACGAGACCTGGGCGATGGGGGCCGTGGTACTCCGCCCGTTCCGAACGCATCTGACGCTTCGCATTCACTCCGGCGGACCCGAGTCCCGACTTTCGCCCGGGCGGCAATGGATCTTCAGACGTTTTCTGGGTCGGGTGGACCACCTGATCCTGGTCGGACCTCACGTAAGAGACGTTCTGGCCAGGGCCGGCTTCGAACTGCCCTGTGAGCCCGAAATCCAGCCGGCCTTTCTTCCTCCACCTCCAGAGGACGAACCCGCCATTCTGCAGACCTATGGGGACAGGGGTCTCTCCTTTCTCGAGTCCCACTCGCCCCTCCTCGTGCTCCAGGGGTCGGACACGTTCCACGACGGCGTAGATCTTTACGGCACTGATCTGGCGCTGGATGTTCTGGCCGATCTGCGCCGGACCCATCCTCGGGCTGGCCTTGTGGTAGGGAGTCCATCGCGAGGCGATGCCGCCTTCCAGGCCTACTGCCTCGGGCTTGATGACCGAATGGCCGCCGAGGGAATCCAGGACGCGGTCTGGATTCTGGATGGTGAGCGGGAGCTGTGGCCCCTTATCAAGCGCGCTTCGGTTTTTCTGAGGCCGACTACCTCGGACGGCGACTCCATCGGCGTGCGGGAAGCGCTGCACTTTGGCGTTCCCGTGGTGGCCAGTGACGTGGTACCGAGACCGGATGGGGTGCGGCTGTTCGCATCCAGGGATTCCGAGGACCTAATCCGGGCCGTGCGAGCGGCACTCGGGGCAACCGGCGCTGAAGGGGCCGGAGCGTCCCATCCCGTACCGCAGCAGTCTCACCGACCCCGATAGCCGTGCTGCTGAAGCTCGCCCGGAAAGGGTTGCTCGAACTGATCTCAGCCAACTTCATGATGCAATTCGTGGGGTTCGGACTGCTGGTCCTGCTTCCGCGGTTCGTCAGCGAAGCCGAGGTCGGGCAGATCAAGGTGCTTCAAACGTATGCGGACCTGCTGGTCATCGTGGCCGGACTCGGGATGAACACGGCTGTTCTCAAGCTTTGCTCGGAGCGGCGTCCCGTGGAAGAGCTCCGGGCAATGCTTCGTTTTTCGGTTACCCGAACGTTCGGATTCAGCCTGGCGCTTGTCCTGATCTTGACCGCCGTGGTACGCAGCGGCGTCCTGACCGGAGACCCGGTGGTGCTTCGGTGGCTGCCCATTTACGCGCTCATCGTTCCCTTCTCAGCCGTTACGCTGGTGGCCGTAGCCTACCTGCAGGCCAGAAAAGACATCGCCCGCATGGCGCGTGCACAGGTCCTTGTGCGGCTCCAGTCGGTGGCCCTGATTCTCTTTGCCACCTGGCAGTTCGGACTAGCGGGATTCGTCTGGGCAAGCCTTGCGGCCTTCGTACTGGCTCTCTGGCCGTTCGTCCGCATCATCGGACTGGAGTTCCTGCGCAGCGCGCACATCAAGGCTGACGCCGCGTTTCGCCGAATTGCCGGGTACAGCGTGCTCGGCAACGGGATGAATACGCTGGGCAAGTATGCGGACATCTACATCCTCGGCCTCTTTGCCCTGGACGCAACCGAGTTGGGCTACTACTCGCTCGCCACAATTTTCGTCATCCCGGCCTCCGTCATCACCTCTTCGATCCAGACCATCGTGACACCCTACCTGTCCGAGGGATCGATCGACAGAGCCTGGTTCCAGAAGAACCTCATCAAGACGCAGGCGCAAACCATCGGCGTCGCAATCATCGCCGCACTCGGCGCACGTGCCGTGGCTACCGCCACCGTTCACGTCCTCTACGATCCGGGCTACCTGGCTACGCTGCCCTATCTGGACATCCTGCTGGTCTTCTTCGTGTTTCGTTCTGCCTATTCAGTCACGGCCGCCGGACACATCGCACTCGGGCTGACCAAGTACAACTTCGTCGCCAGCACCATCATGGCCGTCCTTGCCCTTACCCTCACCTACCTGGCCCTCCCCAGAGCGGGCTACGAAGGGGTGGCTTGGGCCAAGGTCATCACGGGCGCGTTGATGATTCCGATCTACTGGCTTCTCGCGAGAAGGGCGATACGCGTGGCGACACCGGTGGCCGAACAGCCTTCCGGGACGGACTAGCCACGATGCGTTCGCGCACGGTCCCGATGGCCAGGCGTCGCTGACGGCGGACCTCCCACCAGGCGGCCATGTCCCCAGGCGTCGTCACCCAGATGTCTGACCGTCCCCGAACTGCGCTCAGTGCCCTAAGCAGGGCGGGACCTGCACCCGAGAGGCGTCCCGCATTGGACTGCTCCAGATGCCAATCCAGATTCGCGGCTCCGCCCAGGGCAAAGACCTGCTGGAGGTGGGTGCGAATGGCAGATTCCCCTTCCTCCGGTGTCGGCTGCTCGTAGAAGATGGCGCCGTCCATCAGCGTGGGCGGAACCTGAAGGACGCAGTCCGGACCGGTGAAGACCGGCCAGGCAACACCGCGTCTAAAACCCGGAGCATCGTTGGTGCCCAGGGAGGAATCATACGCAAAGCCGGCGGCCTTCTGGGCGCGCCACGTCTCACGCGGACGCTCGCCGTTCAAGGCCCAGTAGTGATGGCGCACGCCGCGCACCGGCGCTCCGTCCAGGAGAGCTTCCAACTGCTCTTTTTCCCGTGCGAATCTGCCGGGGTCCCGTGCTGCGTGGATGGAGGCGTGCAATCCGATCTCCCAGCCGGCACGCGTCAGGGCGCGCATCGCGGCCACCATCTCCGGGTCGGCTGCGTGGTAGGGTACGTCGGCCGGGTGCGCACCAGGCTCATCGGCGGACCTGACGGCCACATAGAAACAACCTCGTCCACCCAATCCTTCCTCCACCTGGCGCCAAAACTCGAACCCAAAGTTGGGGTCCTCTGCCGCAGGGAGGCTTCGGCCGTCCTTGATGCGGATTCGAGTCCAGCCCGCCAGCGCGTGTAGCGCCTGACGGACGTTCCCGTTCTTGAGGTCGCGAACCATCCGGTTGCGATAGAATGCGCCTCGCGGCCTCCGGTACGGCGCATCCACATCATGGGTAAGCATGAACGCCGCCTGCGCGCCACCGGGCCACCGTTTAATGCGCCCCTCGAAACTGGGATGACGCACCGCGAGCGCCCGCGCCAGGCCCTCCACCGCTTCAGAGATCAGGGGACGTCGCAGGAACGCGGCTTCCGGTCCTGCAAGCATGGGTACGCCGAAGGCATTCCTCGGAAGGGTTCGCTCCGCCTCACCGCTTGCCAGGCTCCAGACCAATTGCAGGAGGTCCTCGAGTATGGCCTGACTGCCTCTGGATAGCGATGCGATCTCTCTGAGGGCGCGGTCCATGTTTGCCCCAAGCTGCTCCGGCCCGATCTCCGTTTGCGGGTCGTGGCGGATCCATATCGCCGATTCCAGCATCCGCGCGGGTCGTGACGCGGAGTATATCAGCTCTGCGCTCGCACCTGACCGCGTGCTGACGGCGCGGACGCCGAGCCCGTCGCACAAGGTCTCGAGCGCAGCGACCGACCGGCTTCGCAGCCGGGGCGAGACCTGCATGTGGTACCGGAGAATCATTGCGAGGCCTCGCGCTGCAGACGCGCGTAGAGTGTACGCAGCCGCTCTGTTTCACGGCCCGAAAGCGAAAGCGCCCGTTTCCGCAGCAGGACCTCTTCGCGCCCAGTGGCCACGGCCAGCCCCTCGCGGAGTAGCTTTGCACCATGGACGGCCACGCCTGCCAGAGGCCGGAGGTCACGCTGGCGCATGGCCGCGCGGGCAAGGGCTTTGGCGTGGTCACGACGCATGGAGCGTGCCTTTGACCAAGTCCACTGATCGATCCTGTATGCCATCAACAGTTCGGGCAGGGCCTCCAGAACGCTCGTTGCGCTGGCACGGAGGAGTAAGTCCTCGTCCTCGGCGACGCGTAGACCCTCCGAATACCGGTGGTGCTGAAACCACGCGGTCTTGCCCACCCAGGTGGGCGAGTTGAAATGAAAGCCCAGCCACGGGTGCCGAACGATATCGGCGTGCTCCGTGCGAAGGCGACGCCATCTGCCGGCATGTCCGCCTTCGTCAAACGTGGCCATCCCCGAAGCCAGCAGATCTACGTGCGGGTTGGCCTCAAGATGGCTTACCTGTCGCTCCAGACGTGTGGGGTACGAGAAATCATCGGCATCCATGATGGCCAGATACGGAGCCTGCGCCTGATCGATGATCTGGTTCATCCGGACCGGCTTCCCCCGGTTTGTGCCGTCGGACAGTACACGGATTCGATTGTCGGAAAGCCCCGCGATCACGCCCAGTGTCCCGTCGGTAGACCCGTCTTCGGCAATGATGAGTTCCCAATCGGAAAGTGACTGCCACAGAATGCTGGCCACCGCCTCGCGAATGGTAGCTGCCGCATTGTAGGCAGCCATAGCCACTGTGACTCTGGGCCTGTTCACCGGGAAATCCCCTGTGCAAGCTGCCGGCGCAGCTGACCGGCGTGTCGCCTTGCAGCCGGACGGTCGGGGGCCGGATGCGGTCGATCGATGGGACGCGCTTCGGACCACTCCCGACTCAGTCGATCGAGATTGATGTCCCGATCCATGGCGCGGAACAGGTAGCCACGCACCGACTCCGGCAGCGTGGTCGGACTGAAGGCGCGCTCCCAGAATCTCTCCGCCACAAGATGCTCTATCTCGCGTCGATCGAACGAAAGCTCTCCCACATCTATGATCACCACCCTGCCGCGCGCATTCAGGCCGTGATTGACGGTGAAGTTGAAGCTCGTCTCGGCAAATCCGTTGGCCCAGCCCATCCGGATCGACTGCACGTAGCGATCAACCATCCAGTAAGGATCCAGACGGCCTTCCTCCAGCACGTCTCCCAGTGGCTTCACCCGGTCCTGATAGTATCGCCCGGCATCCTCGTGGAAGTTGGCCAGCAACTCACGGTCCACGTCAAGGCTGGCCAAATCGTCCAGGACCATGTCCCTGTCCTCCAGCAACTCCCGGATCTTGACCATCAGGCTGAACGGACGACCCGCCAATGTCGGGTAGCTCCGCATGACCCTCGCAGCCATCTTCACAGGCGAAATGGGGACTTTCAGAACACGATTCCCATCTGCGTACGCGTCGAACTGCCAGCCACTGCCGATATGCTCCATTTGAGACTCTATTAGATACGTAAATCCCAGCCTGAGCGGACTGGGAGGCCATTTAGGGTGTTTGGGAGGCCACCGGGGCATTTCCCAACAATGGTGCCGACCGAATCCGGAGAAGCTGCATACTTTCGCGTCGCTCCTTTTGATATACTCGCGGCAAACCGCGCTTCTGCGCCCCTGACGCAACACGCATGCATCTAATATCTCGGTCCCTTCCCCTGCTTCTGGGAGCCGTTCTTCTGGTGGTCCTGTCGGCCTGTGAGTCCTCGGTGGCACCTCGCGCGGACACGGACCGACACTTCTCGCTCTACGGCGTAGTCAGTCCGGACGCAGACAGTCAGGGCGTGTTGGTATTCCCCATCGAGAACGAGTTGCGGGAGCTGCCCGCAGAACCCATCGATGCCATACTGACTTCCACCGATCTCGAGACCGGCGAGGAGCTGGTGTGGTCGGACTCTCTGGTGTTTCGGGAGGACGGTGTCGTGCACGTCTACTGGGCCCCCTTCCGTGCCATCCATGACCGATCCTACCAACTGAGCGTCCGGTCCGCGGACGGAGATCGCCGGGCCGCGGTCACAGTCAAGGTGCCGCCAGAAGCCGAGATCGCGCCCGGGCTCGTCCGGGAGGACATCTGGATCCTGCAGGACGTCGCCATCACCGCCCCCGTGGAGCGACTTAATTTTCTCCAGGTCCGCTACTTCGTGAAAGCCAAGGTGCCCCCTGCCGCGCTGGCATACCCCGTGTTGCTTCCCGACAAGCAGACCAGCCTCGGCGCACCGCCGCCCCCGACGGATCCCCAGGCACCCCTGCCACCGACGGACAGCCTGATTGTCCAACAGTTCATTGTCCCGGTGGACTACTCGAATGACTCCTTTCTGGATGCCAGCGGGTGGACCATCCCCATCAACTTCAGCTTTGACTTCACCGACATTCGGCAGCGTGTGGCCCGGGTAGCTCAACCCGACCCCACCTACGGAATCCGGTTGGAGCACATTGAGATCACGCTGGTGGCGGCCAACGCAGAATGGGCCGCACCTCAGAACGTGTATGACCCCGAAGTGCTCATCCAGCCCGGGACCATGACCAACGTGCAGGGCGGCTTTGGATTCGTCGGCGCCGGATACCGGCTCAGCCACACCTACAACCTTCCGGACGCTACCCTTACGCGAATCGGCTTCCGCCTGGACAACGACTAGACTGGACTGATGCGAATTACCCCTGCCGCAGCGCTCGCACTGGCGATGATGCTGCTCGCTCCGCAAGGTTCAGCCGGCCAGTCCGCCTCAGTGCGCGGATTCGTTACGGACGCCTCAAACGGAGAACCCCTCGAATTTGTGAACGTGGTGCTCCGACGCGACGGCGCGTTGGTGCGCGGCGCAGTCACCGACTTCAACGGCTTCTTTGTCCTGCCGAATCTGTCGAGCGGCTACGGCGAACTCTCTGCTACCTACATCGGGTATACCACGGAGATCGACACTGTCCTGGTACCCACGGGACAAGCCATCACCGTCAACTTCTCGTTGGAGCCGGACCAGGAGCAGTTGGACGAAATCCTGGTCGAGTCGGAACGCTCCACCGGGGCCGCACGCGTTACGGCCGGGCAGCAGACCATCCGGCCCGAGGACATCGCCCTGATTCCTGCACCCGACGTTTCGGGGGACCTTGCCACACTGCTGCGCACGCTGCCGGGTGTTGTTTCTTCGGGGGACCGCGGCGGACAGCTCTTCATCCGAGGCGGCGAGCCTTCCCAGAATCAGGCGCTTCTGGACGGCATTCTTCTGTACCAGCCGTTTCACATCCTGGGATTCTACTCCGCGTTTCCGGCTGAGATCATCAACCGGGCCGAGATCTATGCCGGCGGATTCAAAGCCAGATTTGGCGAACGCATCTCGTCGGTGATGGACGTCTCCACCCGGAACGGAAACAACCGCAGGTTCGAGGGCTCGCTGTCGCTGTCGCCGTTCGTGAGTGCGGCCCATGCCGAAGGACCCATTGTCCCGGGCAAACTCACGTTCCTGGCCTCCGTCCGTCAGTCCCTGGTGGACCAGGTGGCATCGGACATCGTTGGCCAGCCCCTGCCCTTCGACTTCGGGGACGCCTTCGCCAAGATCACCGCCAATCTCGATTCGAATCAGCGGCTTTCGCTCACGGGCCTGACCACGCATGACCGCGGGACGCTGGGCGCAGACCTGGGCAGTGAGATCCAGCCCGAGGAGATCCGGTGGGAAAATCGAGGTATCGGTGCCCGATACGTGGTCCTACCTCGCCAATTCCCGGTGTTCTTCGAAGCTGGCGTTTCCTACTCCAGCCTGGAATCAACACTCGGCGAGCCTGATAATCCGAGCCGGTCCACGTTCATCGAGAACATGCATGCCATGATTGACCTGCAGTTCTTCCTGGATCGGGTTACGTGGAATGGCGGGGCCTCCCTCCGTCTGGTCCAACTCCGCAGTGACATGGGCGGGCTCTTTCAGAATGTCGAGGAGCGCGGTGACGAACTCCAGCACTTCGGACTGTATCTGGAACCCGAGTACACGGTCAGCGAGCACCTGAAGGTGCGCCCGGGAATCCGGATGCAATTCTTTGACACCCGATTCCAGCCGTACATCGAACCACGCTTACGCGTCCTCTATGAACGCGGACGCCACGAACTCAGTCTGGCAGGCGGGTACTACGAGCAGTCCGAGATCGGCCTGTATGACCGTCGGGACGCGGCAAGCGTGTTCATGGCGTGGACGAATGCCATTGCCGAGAGCGACCGCTTCGATGCCGTGGCCGAGGGTCGCGTCCAGACGGCATGGCACGGACTGATTGGCTATCGCACGACCTTCCCGAGCGGCATTGAGCTGTCGGCCGAGGCCTATGGGAAGTACCTCTCGAACCTGTTTATCTCGGAGTGGACCGCCTACCCCCGATTCACAACGAATCTCCAGCCGGCAACCGGGCGCTCGCTTGGATTCGACCTCCGAGCCGAGATCCGGCGCCCGGGCTTCTACGGATACGTGACGTACGGCTACTCCAATACGCGGTACAGTGCGGAACAGGCTGAGCTTGAGCTGTGGTATGGGACCGAGACCTTGGAATTCCGACCGCCGCATGACCGGCGACACCAGGTCAACGCGCTGGCTTCGACCACGTACAGAAAGGTGGACCTGAGTGTTAGGTGGGAGTTCGGATCAGGATTGCCCTTCAGCCGGGTGGTGGGCTTCGACGGCTTCGCGCTGGTTGACGACATCATCAACGCGTTCGAAGTGGACACGGACCGACGGGTCATCTACGAGCGGCCGTTCAGCGGTGTCCTGCCGGCGTATCACCGCATGGATGTGTCCATGGGCCGCAAGTTCACCACCACGCGCGCGGACTTCACCGTCCAGGGCTCCGTCATCAACGTCTACAACCGGGCCAACCTGTTCTACCTGGACGTCTTCACGCTCCAGCGTGCCGACCAGCTTCCGATCGTGCCGAGCCTGGGCCTGAAGGTGGAGTTCCGCTAGGGCTTGTCGTCCAGCCGACCCGGCTCCCGGTTGGCCCGCCCTTCTACTCCGGTCAAGCGGTCACCCAACTCGGTCCGAGCGGAATCTGCCAATGCAGTGAGGCGACGCATGACCTCCGGGTGCTCATCGGCCACGTTGCGTGATTCGGAGATGTCGGTCTCGAGATCGAACAGTTCCAGTCCCACACTGGCTGAGTAGTCGTACTTGCCCGGAATGCCGCCTGCGCCGGGTGTCTGCCCATCCATGGTTCGGTAGGTATGCGGAAACTGGAGCTTCCAGCGGCCAGCGCGGAGCGCATGCAGTTCGTTGGTTCGATACCAGAAGAAATAGGCCTCCTGCGGTGAACGATCAGATTCCCCCGTGAGAAGCGGCCAGATGCTCTTTCCGTCGATAGGCCGGCTCGGGAGCTCGGCTCCGGTCAGCTCTGCGAGAGCGGGCAGAATGTCGATGGTCATCGCGGGCTGTTCGACCACCCGGCCGGCTGGTACGGCCCCGGGCCAGGCAGCAATGAACGGCACACGAACCCCGCCATCCCAGGCGGTCCCCTTGCCTTCCCGAAGGGGTTCGGCGGATCCGGCGTGATCGCCGTAGCTCAACCAGGGCCCGTTGTCGGAGGTGAAGATCACCAGCGTGTTTTCTGCGACGCCTGCTTCCTCAAGGGCCTGGCGGATCTGTCCCACCGACCAGTCGATCTCGTGGATCACATCGCCATAGAGTCCGGCCCCGGACGCCCCCTCCCGATCCTCGGACACGAACAGCGGGACGTGCGGCATGGGGTGCGGCAGGTAAAGGAAGAACGGGGTGCTTTCGGCCGACTTTCGGCGGATGAAGTCCACGCCCCGCTTAGTGAACTCCGTCGTGAATCGCCGCTGGTCCGTGTTGAACCCCACGGTGTCCTCCTGGACAAATGACGGCAGGTCTACCCAAGCGTGCGGACTCTCCGGATGGAAGGGCCACATGTCGTTCGAATACGGAATGCCCGCGAACTCGTCGAAGCCATGTCGGGTGGGCAGGAATTCGGCGCGATGCCCCAGGTGCCATTTGCCGAAGATGGCAGTGGCGTAGCCCTGGGACTTGAAGAGGTCGCCCAGTGTCACCTCGTCCGGGTGGATACCATGCCTTGCGCCCGGGCCCAGTGCCCCATGAATGCCAAGGCGGTTGGCGTAGGTGCCTGTCAGCAGGGATGCCCGCGATGCTGAACAGACGGGTTGACTCACGTAGAAGTCGGTGAGCCGCGTGCCCTCATCGGCCATTTCTTGGAGGTGGGGCGTCTCGTAGGGTGGGTCGCCGAAAGGGGCGATGTCGGCGTAGCCGAGGTCATCGGCGAAGATGATTACGACGTTGGGTGGGCCTGGAGGCTCGGGGGCGGCGCAGCCCGTCAGCGTGGCGAGGGCGGCCAGGGTCGCGGCGAGGCCCCCCAGGGTCGCGGTGAGGGCGGCCCGCGGCGTGGCGAGGGCAGCCCGCGAACCGTACGCGCGGAGAG
>JABDJZ010000538.1 GCA_013003255.1 Rhodothermales bacterium | reverse complement strand
AAGGCCTGGATGCAGCTGGGTCATGGCTGCCACAAGAATGGCCGTGTCCTCCTCCATCTGGGCTGCCGAAAGCAGACCTACGGCAGAGTCTGATTGTCGCGCGGAGGACGGCGAAACGAGAAAGAGAAGAACGGCGAGGATTCGAAATGACATAGCTGAGTAGTGCGATTGGGATTGACCGGGAGGCTACCTCCTCTTCGCACCGGTTGCGCCTCAACGAACATTCTGAGCCTTGCCCAGGATGTCTCAGATTTTTTGAGACCCGAAGCTCAGGTGCTTATCGCCAGCACGATTGCACCAATACGCTGCTCCGTTTCGACCAGTCTGTGCGCGGCCGGCGCCTCTTCCATGGGAAGGACTCGATCCACTATGGAACGGATGCTTCCCGCTTCGATCATGTCGCGCAGCGTGGTCAACTCCTCCACACTCTCTCTCGCGAATGCGAACGAACACGTTTTGTCGGTGAAGGCACTCGTGAGCAGGCAGCGAAGCATGACAGACAGGCGCGGGTTTCCGGACAAATACCGTCCACCCGGCTTGAGTGCATTGATGCACCGGGAGAACGAACTCCCGGCCACCATGTCGAAGATGACATCAAAGGTCCGCCCTTCCGCGCCGAAATCGTCGACGGCGTAGTCAAAGAAGACGTCCGCTCCCAGCCCGAGGAGAAAGTCGCGCTTGATTCCACTGTCAACTGCACTGACCTCAGCACCCATCGACTTGGCGATCTGGACTGCATGGGCACCAATGCTCCCTCCGGCCCCATTGACCAGCACCTTGTCTCCGGGACTGAGCTTCGCGCGCCTCATGAAGTGGAGCGCGTTGAGGCCGCCGAGTGGCACTGCGGCAGCTTCCTCAAAACTCATGTTCGCCGGTCTTGTGGCGATCGTGCCGTCCTCCGGAAGTGCCAGGTACTGGCCGTAGGCTCCGAACCGGAAGCCGGTATTGCCAAAGACTGCGTCGCCGGGCGCAAACCGAGAGACCCCGTCCCCCACCTCCTCGACCTCGCCGGCGAAGTACCCACCCAGGATCTGGCGTCTTGGGCGAAACACGCCGAAGGCTATGCGAAGTGGAACCCAAAACCACTTCACCGGGAACTGGAAACTTCGCATCTCGCAGTCCGCCTTGGTTGCCTCAGCGGCCTTATTCCGCACGAGGATCTCCCCGCTCTTCAGTTCAGGCCTGTCAACCTCACTGACACTCAAGACCTCGGGTGGTCCGTATTCCGTGTATGTGACTGCTTTCATGAGGCTGCTCATCTCGGCCGCGCCACAAGGATTCCGGTCTGCGCGCGCACGCCCTGCACGTAGCGTTCCAGGTCCGGCGAGACCTTGACGCCGCCGGATGTAGACGCGTGCAGGAGACCCACCGAACCGTCGTCACCTAGGTAGACCAGTCCGGTGTGCGTCACGTCCAGCCCCGCGATATCCGTGACGGTGGCCACGATGTCGCCGGCCTGGAGGGAGTCATACGCCTCAGCGATTCGGTCCTGCGGAATGAAATGCAGATCCAACTCGGTGTTGAAGGCCTCCTCGACCTCCTGGATGCAGGCGAAGGTGGACTCGTCCACGAGCGACGGATACGCGGTTCGATGCGTACTCATGTAGTCGATGCGCTTCGCGTATGGCCTGCCGCCTATCAGGGCGGTCACATCCCGCACCAACTCCCGGTGCTGGTTCTTCACGATCCACTCCGTGAAATAGTGCAGGCGTGCGCAGTAGTCGGTTGCGCGGCCGCTCCGATACCGCTGCTCTTCCGTGCGTTGCATGTAGCCGATCCAGGTGGTATCACCCTCTGCGATTCCTCGGGCCATCGCCATCAAGGCCTCGACGTACGTGAAGCAGTCGAAGCCGTCCAGACGCGCGACCACAACTTCCTTCTCGAAGCCGTCGAGCGGCCCTGTGAGATAGGGCGCACCCATGAAGCGCTCACCGAGCCGGACCATGATCTGGCCCTTGGGAAGTGATTCCAGGTTCTCCGTCGCCGCGAAGGCCATCGCTTCCCGGAAGAGCCGCTTGGTCACGTCCTGTTTCGGGAACTGCGGATCGGCCGAGACAGCCAGGGTTGCTTGCTCGGCTCGCTCGGGTGTGAACGCCTCGGCGTCATTTGATCCCTGCCCGATGCAACCGATCAGAACGACGAGTATGGCAGAGGCGATGGTCAGCTTCATGGGATAAGCGATGGGTCTGCGACGGGAAGTGGGGTCCCTAACCGGCTACCAGCGACACGCACACCCCTACCGGATCCTCAATGGCCGCCTGGGTTATCTCACCGTTCGGCCCCTTCGTAGACTTGATTACTCGACCACCCTCCTCGCGTACACGGCGAAGACTCTCCGCGAGGTCGCCGACGGGGAGGTACATCATCCAGACCGCTGGAAGGCCCTGGTT
>JABDJZ010000129.1 GCA_013003255.1 Rhodothermales bacterium | reverse complement strand
CTCATGCACTACTCGCAGGTGCTCGAAGGATCGGCCCGACACACCGGGGTTCACGCTGCCGGCGTGATCATCGCGCCCGGCAAGGTCAGCGACTACGTGCCGGTGGCTGTCGCCAAGGGAAAGTCCGGTGGCGAGGACGTCATGACCACCCAGTATGACGGCAACTGGGTCGAGACATTCGGTCTTCTCAAGATGGACTTCCTGGGGCTAAAGACCCTGACGGTCCTCAACGATGCCCTGGCAGAGATCAAGCGCAGACACGGTGTCGACATCGATCTGGACGAGATCCCGCTGGACGACGCGGCTACGTTCGATCTCTTCCAGCGCGCCGATACGGTGGCCGTCTTCCAGTTTGAGTCCTCCGGCATGCGGGAGTGGCTGAGAAAGCTGAAGCCGACCTCGATTGATGACCTGATCGCGATGAACGCCCTGTACCGTCCGGGGCCGATGGACCTCATCCCGAACTACATCGATCGCAAGCACGGCCGCGAAGAGGTGTCGTACCCGCACGACATGCTCCGCGAGGTACTGGAGCCCACGTTCGGCATCCCGGTCTACCAGGAGCAGGTCATGAAAATGGCCCAGGTGATGGGCGGCTACACGCTAGGCGGCGCCGACCTGCTTCGCCGCGCCATGGGCAAGAAGAAGGTCAAGGAGATGGACCGCCAGCGCGGCATCTTCGTCACCGGCGCCCTGGACCGCGGCGTGGATGAGAAGACCGCCCAGGAGGTCTTCGACATGATGGCCAAGTTCGCGGGTTATGGGTTCAATAAGTGTATTGTTGGAGAGACGGAAGTCTTCGATGCGGACTCCGGACAGCGACACACCGTCAAGGAACTGTTCGACCGCGGTGCCCGGATTCGTGTTCACGCGCTTGATGATGACCAGAAACTGACACCTCGGCAGGTCCGGGACGTGGTGTGGAACGGCGTCAAGCCCGTCTTCGAGGTCAAGACCAGGCTGGGCAACCGGATTGTGGCGACCGGTAATCATCCGCTCAAGACGTTCGAAGGCTGGACGTTGGTCGATGACCTGAAGCCCGGCACGCGGGTCGCGGCGCCCCGGACGCTCAAGTTTGAGGGCACGGCCACGTGGTCACGGCACGAACTGATCACGCTTGCCCACCTTATCTCCGAGGGCAATACCTGCCATCCGAGCAGCCTGTATTTCTACAACAACTCCCCGGAGTTGGTTGATGACTTCGCGCGTTCGGCCGAACGCTTTCCCCGCACTGTAGCGAGGGTGCGAACGCGTAAGGGTGGTCGCCTGGAGGTCTGTGCGAACACGGGCCATGACACGCGTTTTGTGAAGGGGCAGCCCGCCTGGAACGCCGGAGGCGTCAAGGTCAAGCCAACAGCCGTTCGGTCCGGCATCTGGCATTGGGCCAACGGCCTTGGCATAATCAACCAGACAGCCACAGAGAAGCACGTCCCGCCGGCTGTCTTCAAGCTGCGTACCGACAACATCGCGCTCTTCCTCGGACGCCTGTGGTCAGGAGACGGCCACCTTTCCAGTCCGAGCTCCGCCAGCCCGTACTACGCTACGTCGTCGCACCGTCTGGCCCGAGACGTTCAGCATCTGCTGCTCAGACTCGGGATCGTGTCCCGAATCACCGAGAAGGCGTTCAAATATCGCGGCACCACCAAGACAGGCTGGACCGTGAGGCCCCAGGGCTCTGATGTGCTCCGGCGTTTCCTGGAGGCACTCGGCCCACACATCGTTGGCCGGGATGAGTCGCTGGAGCGATTGCGGGAGCATGTCCGAGGGTCAGGACGCCGGATGTCTAGTTCTGGCTGGCACCTTGAATCCGAGAAGCTGACGGAGGTCGCGTTCTCCGATGTCTATTGGGATGAGGTGGTCTCCATCACCCCCCTGGGGATGCAGGACACGTATGACCTCGAAGTCGAAGAGGATCTCAACTTCGTGGCGGACGGCCTGGTGGTGCACAACAGCCACTCGGCCGCCTACTCAGTGGTAGCCTACCAGACCGCGTACCTCAAGGCTAACTACCCGGCCGAGTTCATGGCGGCCGCCCTCACGAACGAGATGTCGGACACCAAGAAGCTGTCCGTCGTGCTGGATGAGGCCCGGCACCTGGGAATCGAGATTCTCCCGCCGTCGGTAAACAAGAGTCTCAGCCAGTTCTCAGTCGAGGACGGGGC
>JABDJZ010000116.1 GCA_013003255.1 Rhodothermales bacterium | reverse complement strand
GTGGCAGGCCCCAGGATGGGTGATGTCCGCATCGAGAACCCGCTCCAGTTCAAGGTGGATGCGAATCACGTCGGGGTCGTCGATGGACCACCGGCCACGCCGGGGCTCAAGGAGCATGAGGGCTTCAGCGAACAGCGTTCCCGCGTCGAGGTCCCCCGGGTGCTCCGCAACAACCTGCTCCATGGCCGACGCGTAGAGTGAATCCAACGACTTGCGGCGCTCCTCATCGTGTTCGGGCTCATACCGAACCAGCATGGCGTCAATGAGCGCGGCCTCAACGGGTGTAGTACTACCAGCAGCCAGTCGCTTCGCGCGCTGGATCGCGGCAAAGGCCGGCGGTGCGTCGCTGGCACGCATCGGACCGTTGAGATACGAACCGTAGGACCATGCGACGCCCCAGGAGCAGAAGGCGCACGTTGAGTCCAGCCTTGCCGCGTGTTCAAATGAAAGAGGCGCCTCTCCTTTGGCGAAGGCATACATCATCTGGACGCCCTGGTCGAAGTACGCCTGGGCCTCCTCGGACTGGGTCGAAATCGGTCGATGATAGTCGCCCAGTGCGGCTCGCATGAGAGCCGGGGGCTCGCCCATATCCGCGGTCTGCGCCAGGGCAGAGGAGGGCAGGGCGATCAGCACCAGAAGGACGAACGGGAGGTATCGCATGAACAGACTCTGTATGATTGCTCAAAAGATAGAAGTCTCAAAAGACGTATTGAGGCGTCTGTGATGGATTTCGAGGCGATCATTGACCCGGAGCGGCAGAATTTGGCGTCGATCGCTCTTCGCACATCCAATCATTCCGTTCAATGAAACACGCGCTACTCCTTCTCGTCCTGGCCGCGGTTGCCCTGCCGCTTGCCGCACAGTCACCGGTCAAGGGAAGTGGCAATGTGATCGAACAGGTCCGCCCGCTGGACCGATTCACGGCCGTCAGCATCGACTTCGTGGCTGACGTGCAGATTGCCATCGGTGAATCGCCGGGCATCGAACTCGTGACCGACGACAACATCCTGCCGCACATAGGCACCCGCATTCGGGGTGGTACGCTCATGGTATCACAGGATCGCTGGATCGCTCCGTCCATACGGACACGCATTCGAATCACCACGCCGATGATGGCCCGGCTGGAGACCAGCGGATACAGCACCGTCGAAGTCAGCGGCGTCTCCGGCCCCCGGTTTGCCGTCGACGCCGGCGTGGGTGACGTCAAGCTGACCGGGAGCACCAGCCGGGTCCGGCTGACGACCAAAACCGGCACCATCGATGCATCCGAACTGAAGGCGGACGCGGCCGAAGTCACCATCACGTCACGCGGGAAAGTCCTTGTAGACGCCGCAGAACTGGTGACAGAGCTTTCCGAGACCGCTACCGTGGTCTACTCGGGCCAACCGCTGGTCCAGGGCGACTCGGTCGGACTTGCTCCCATGGAGACCTATGAAGCCGCACCGACGCCGGCGCCGGAACGGGTGGCGTTCCGGCTGCGCAACAATCGGTTTCGTTGGGTCAAGCTGCGCGTTGAAGGCCCGGCCGGCGCCTCCTTTGGCTACGGATTCAGCCTCCTGCCACGCGCCTCCCGCGCGGAGAACTGGCCTGTCGGAACCCGGGTGTTCCAGGTGAACCGTCTGGGTGGGGAGACGCTGCTTTATACCGTATCCGCGGAGGACCGTGATCAGACCGTTGACCTGTTCTGATGCCTGATCTGGCCTACTTCCTCCCCATTGCCTTCGGCATCGTCCACGGGATCCTCTTCTCCATCCTGCTGGCAGGGCGCGGACTGTGGCGGCGGCAACCGGCCGACCTTTTTCTGGCCGCACTGCTCGTAGCCGGCAGCCTGCGCCTGCTCCCCTACGTCCTCGGCTTTCTGGACATCAACATCCTCTGGAACGAGTGGATGTTTCTGCCGCTGGAGACCGGGCTGCTTATAGGACCCTTGTTCTGGCTCTTCCTGCGTGCCCGTACCAACAACGCGTTTCGACTTCAGGCCAAGGACCTTGTGCACCTCATCCCTTACGGGGTGTTCGCTGCGTACCGGCTGGCCGTGTTTTCCCGCGATTCCGCCTTCGTGTTTGACTGGGTCGATCGAATTGACCTGCCCGTCATTCAGCCGATGGTCACGCTGCTCATCGGTGTGTCGCTGGTGGTGTACCTG
>JABDJZ010000053.1 GCA_013003255.1 Rhodothermales bacterium | reverse complement strand
GGTTCACCCGGAGCACTGCCCACAAGGTGTCGGCGGCGATGGTCAGTCTGCTCCTTGCGGTCTCGATCGGAAACACCGCAGTGGCACAAATTGCCCGAACGGGCGATGTGGTCAGTCTCCGCGATGGCCTCGTCACGATGCTGCAGCAGGAGGGTGCAGCTAAGATGCAGAAGGTCACCGTGTCGGTGGACCAGGCAACCGCTGACTCCCTCCTCGGCGTACACGGCCTCGAGATGGGCGGCACATTTACCGTCTACAAGGGCCAGACTGCGGAGGGGGGAGTGATGGGGTCCGTCGTGGTGCTGGGAGAGGAAGGCAAGGAAGGGCCTCTCCAGGTTCTGGTAGCGCTCAGGCCGGATGGGGCCATCTACGATATCGGGTTCACGGTTTTCGGAGAGGACAAGGGCAAACCGGCGCTGCAGTGGCCCTACCTGCGGCAGTTCCTCGGCAAATCCGCGAACGACCCGCTCACACTTGGCGACGACGTGGACGGCGTCTCTGGTGCGACATGGACATCCACGTCAGTGTCCCATGCCATCAAGAAGGCCGCCGTGATCTATGACACGTTTGTTCGACACTAATTGGAACGAGTAATGAAAAGCTACACGAAGCTGCTCGGTCTCTTGATGGCCGTCACCATGCTCGGCTGCGGGACTGAGAACCCGTTCGATCGAGGTCCAGATTACGACACCGGGACAAACGAATCTGTCGTAGGCGACATCACATTCTCGGCCTCAGTGATCCCTGCGCTGTCCGGTTGTACCGGTTGCCACTCCAACGGCACCGGTGGCTGGACCTATGACGGCGGAGCGGATGCCTTTGCTCAAGTCATGAGCGAGGTGGACCTCGGGTCCCCTGAGTCCAGCGCCCTCCTTGTCAAGGGCAGTGGAGGAGACGGCCACGGCGGCGGAACGGTCATCGCGACCAGTTCCAGCGCCTACGCCGACATACTGGCCTGGATCGAAGCCGGAGCTTTGGACAACTAAACCTGCTTACACGACCATGAACAGGCGACATTTTCTGAGAAACTCGGCCCTCGGGATCGGTGCTACCACCGCCCTCGGCGTGGTTCCTCATCGCCTGCTCGGGGCGAATCCGGGCGGTGACATCGTCCGGAAGTCCTCGTGGGCGATGGGAACCCAGGTCTCCTTCTCCATCCCGGACGAAATCTGGCGTTCGGGCGTTGAGGTGGGACCATTCAAGGCCCTGACCCGGGTAGACCGACTACTCAGCGTCCATCAGACTGACAGCCAACTTAGCCGGCTGAACGCGTCTCCGGGCGTCTGGATGGATGGCGGCCCGGAGCTTCTTGCTGTATCCCGTGCGGCCAGAGAATGGGGCGAACTGACGGGGGGCGCACTTGATGTTACCGTACTCCCCCTGATGCGGGCCTATGGTTTCCTGCCCGGCGGGCATAGAGAAACCCTCGAAGAACTGCGCCGGCAGGTGGACTTCAGGCAGCTCTCCACCCGTGGCGATCGCGTCAGGATTGGAAGCTCCTTCGGAGTAGACCTTGGTGGCATTGCCAAGGGCTTCGGTGTGGATGAGGCCGCGGCCTCGGCGCGCGAGACGGGGGTGGACGCTGCCATTGTGGAGGCCGGCGGAGACCTGTACGTGATGGGCCGACCATCTCCCGATCGAAGCTGGTCTATCGGCATTCGGGACCCTATTAACATTCGAGGCCTCGCAGCCAAGCTGGACGTTGAGAACGCCGGCGTCGCGACGTCAGGGTCCTATCTCCAGCGACGGAAGCACAAAGGGCAGGACATCGGGCACATCCTGGATCCTGCTTCTGGCCTCGGATCCGACCACGTCGCCAGCACGACCATCGTGGCACCCACCGCAATGATGGCCGATGCATTGGCGACCGCAGCGAGCGTTCTCGCTGTCGCGCAGGCAATCGACCTGGTTCAGTCTCTTCCAGGTGTCGAAGGACTCTGGATCCTTCCGGACCGATCGGTTCGCATGACCAACGGCATGGCCAAGCGGGTCACGCTCCTCTGATGGGCGAGAGGGAAGCCCAGGCCCCGGTCCAATCCGGATCGGGGCCGGCGCCCTTTTTCAGGGATTGCCCGCGGGGGCTCCTGAACTGGCTGGGGTTTATGTGCGCCTTCGGGGCTGCCGTGGGCCAGCCGCCCCTAGAGGTTGAAACACACCACCCGTTCCTCTGACATCGAGGCCACGGCCGAATCGATGCCCTCGCGTCCGATGCCGCTGCCTTTCACCCCACCAAACGGCATGGTATCCAGGCGGTAGTCGGTTGAATCGTTCACGATCACGCCTCCGACCTGGAGTTGGTCGGCGGCCTTGAAGGCATCATCCAGACGATTGGTGAACAGGGCGGCGTGAAGGCCAAAGGGCACCTGGTTGGCGACCTGGATCCCCTCAGAAAGGCTGGATATCGCCCTCAGGGTCACCACCGGCCCATAGGCCTCATCGCAGGCAAGTCGCGCATCCTCCCCCACATTCTCGAGAACCGTCGGCTGAACCACGGCCCCGCTGCGTTCACCACCCGCAAGCAGCGTGGCTCCGCCCTCCTGCGCTTCCTGGATCCACGCGTGCACCCGACCCGCCTCCCTTTCAGAGATCATCGCACAGACGTCCACCGTTCCGTCCAACGAGTGGCCGGACTTGAGTTGGTTCGTGGATCGAACCAGACGGTCCCGAAAGTCCTCATAGATGGCCTCGTGAACCAGGACACGCTGCACACCCAGGCAGTTTTGCCCTGCCTGGGCAAAGGCACCGGACACAACGGCCGGCACGGCGCGATCCAGGTCGGCATCGTCCATCACGATGACGGCGGAGTTGGCTCCCATCTCCAGAATGAGCTTCTTGATGCCCGCCTCACGCGTGATGGTTTCTCCTGTGGCCAGCCCTCCTGTGAACGAAATCAGCCTGACCC
>JABDJZ010000047.1 GCA_013003255.1 Rhodothermales bacterium | reverse complement strand
GTTGTCCGTCATGTCGCTGGATCCGTCCCATGCATCAAAGTGGGCCGACAGCACCACGTACTCGTCCGGCAGCTCAGTGCCAGGAATGACCGCGACCAGGTTGTGGGCCGGATTCTCACCCAGGTCTGTGGCTTCGCCATAGGCCCGGACGAGGGGCCCCTGTCCGCGCGAGGCCAGCCGGAATAGCAGGCCGTAGTCCTCGCAGCTCAGGTTGAACGCGGCGGCCCGGTGATTCATGGCCCCCCTGAACGAATAGGCCAAAGGGAATACCCGGTCGGTCCCGCGCTCGCCGGTCCAGAGGTTGGTGAAGAAGCCGGCTACACCGGCGGCTTCGAGTTCGTCGATAATCTCCTGGTTGGTCAGTCCAAGCTTGCCAACGCGGGAAGCCCAGGCCTGCTGGCTTTCCTTTCGCGCGGCCTCAAAGCGGGAGCGCGCGGCGGCACCGCCATAGGATTCCCAGACATCGGCCGGTCGGCAGGACGGCTCGTAGGGCGAGAGGAGTACAAACTTGCCCTGGGCCATCGGCAACCAATTGCGAAACTGCTCCGCACCGCGAAGATCCGGCAGCAGAATGACGCCGCCTTCGACGGACCCGTTGGTACCCGGGCTCCAGGAAAGCAGTTGGCCTTCCAGGGACCTCAAACGGGGCTCGACGAGGTCGAGCGAAACCAGTCCGCGCTCCCAACTGCGCCAGGTGCCTTGCGCCTCGCGGCGTGAGTCAATGCCCCAGTTGCTGAACTGCGCCATGGCCCAGTCAATTGCACGTTCGTGGCCGGGCGATCCCGTGAGGCGTGGCCCCACGACGTCGGCCAGGTACTGCGCCAGGTCCACAACCTGCGAGTTCTCCATGCCCTCGCGGTAGATCATCTCCACGAGATCGGAAGACTGTCCCCGAACCGGGAGGACGGTCGCAAGCAGGAAGAGCGCGGTCAGAAGGGTTCGCATGGAGTGCCGGGCTGCTGAATGACAGGAGACGGGTTTCGTGCGAAAAGGATTCAGCCGGGCGCCGGACACGCGGCCCAACTTGCGCGGCGCCGGTAAACGGGACGGCGCGGGACAGCCGACCCTACGCCGCTTCCTCCACCGTGGCCGACATCGACCCCTTGCAAGTCTCAATCCGCCAGTCCGCACCGTATGCGTGTATCTGGTCCCGCTTCAGCTCGGCGCGCTCCCGAGTCGTGGTGTCGACTACCACCCATCCGGCCGCATCTACCTTCCGCGCCATCGTGAAGGCGCGTTCCAGGGAGTGCCCGAAAATGTCCATCAGCATCTCGATCACGTATTCGTACGTGTGCGAGTCGTCATCGAACAGAATGACGTGGTACGGGGGGACGTTGATCGGGCGGACTTCCTGGTCGACGTCCTCCTCAACCAGTACGTCGAAGTCCGGATGATCGGGATGGTCGAACTGCGTCACTATTCCCGGTCTAGAACGGGTGCCAGTTCCGGTCGGGACTTGGCCACCGCATCACGCAGGAAGCGGGGGATCACCGCATCGTGCGTCCGCTTGAGAAAGGCCGGGTCGTCGAGACGCTTGAGGATGCGATCATACTTCTCCTTGCCGTGCTCCATGACAATCTTGTCCTCGAGCTTGGGCTTTCGGAAGTGGCGGCCCATGCCGGGCGGGTCAGCCTCGGGATGAAACTGGACACCCACCAGGTGGGGAGAAACCCGAATCGCCATCACAGCCCGCTCCAGTGGCACGTAATCCCGCTTTTTTTCCAGAGCAAGCACAGAGCCGCCGAGTTCTTCAATGGCCTCCATCTTCGGCTGCACCACCTGCCAGTCGCGGAAATCGGCCGCATAGAAGGGGTCACCAAGACCCTCCAGGAGCGGATCCCGCATCCCCGGTTCGGTGGGGTGGACGGGGAAGATTCCAAAGGAACGGCTGCCCCGCGGAATGACGGATCCCAGCCCGAAATGGCGGACCATCATTTGGAAGGAGTGGCAGATGAAGAGCACGCTGCGCGGGGTGTTGCCCGGCGTTGCGTTGTGCGCACGGATGGCATCCAGCCACTCGAAATAATGCCGTTCCCAGTCGGTACCCTCGCCATCGAACGGGCTGCCAGGCCCACCCGTCGAGATGTAGATATCGAACGAGGTGTCGGGGATGGATGCGTCGAAGCGGGTCTCGAAGATCTCCACCTCGAATCCGGCCTCTCCGCCCAGGTATTCGTTCGACTCCAGCAGTTCGCGAATCGCCCGCATGCCCTCATTCGGGAAGCGGTTGTATAAATCGATGACCGCGATGCGGACGGGCGTCAGCGCCATGAAATCCAGGGGGTCAAGCGGTCAATGATACCGCAGAATGAACATCGGGAGCGTCCCGCCGCCGGCGGTGACGTTGGCCAGGTTGGTGGCCGAGGTGCGGGTAAGGCAACCGCCAAGCAGCGGACCGTTCAGATACGGATCCAGGTCAATGACAGAAGGCACCGGCGTCCAGCCCGTGTCCGTCTTCATCAGGAACGGCTCGCGGTGAATGTCCACGGTTTCCTGGACCACGTGGCCGTCGCGAAGGCCGATGGCGATGGCCGTGTCCCACTCGGACTGCGAAGCCGCGAACCCAAGGGTCACACCGGCACCGCCGTATTCATCGTTGGGCTTCAGCACGAAGAACTGGCGGTTCGCCCGGACAAACTCGACGAGGTCGATGGGGAGACCCCGGAAGGACGTGCGTCCCGGCCGGAGCAGGCGCGTCCACGGGATGTGCGCCCCGATGGCATACTTCTGTTCCGGCGAGAGGAAGTCCGTGTACTTGGAATCCGTCAGGATGGCGAAGAGCGCCTTCTTGTGGACAAGCTTGGTGCGGAAGGTGTTCAGGTAGCAGGTCTTCTGCGCCTTGTACCCCTCCAGAAAGGCGGGGCACTCATCCTTCATCGCGTAGAACTCGTTCAGCAGCAGGCGCCGATAGAGAATATCGATCTTCTTGCCATTGGCGTAGATCCATCCATCCCGGCACTCCAGATCCTGCGGAGCGGAGATTTCGCAGTCCATTCCCACCCGTTCCAGGTACTCCTTGACCAGATGGAATTCGTGGATGGTGGGGACGTCGAGGTGGTCGACGATCGCGAACGTCGGGCGCTCCTCCTTCCCTTCGAACTCCTCGTGATACGCGCGGAGCAGTCCATCAACGGTATGGAACAGCGGCGATACGAAGCGAACCGGATACCGCTTGGTGAACTCCTGGAATACCGGCAGTTCACGGTAGATGTCGGCCAGTTCGTGGATGTAGGCGATGCCTGCGGGTGACTCGCCGTTGATCTCCACGAACTTGAACGAGTCCTTGGTCAGGAACGAGTCCATCCGGCTGTTGGCCGACAGCCGAATGACGTTGGTTGGAATCGAGGCCAGCTCGATTTCCCACTCCTGCAGTCCCAATTCCTCCCGCAGGAGGTTCGGGTCTGCGAAGAAACGACCCGCAATGCGCAGAACCGCCTGCCGAATCAAGTAGACGGTGTCCTGTACCTCCGAGTACATGGTATCCGCCAGAAACGTCGGGCGGAGGCTGTGCGACATCGGTCGGTCGCCAAACATGGCGCGCCGGTCGCGCTGCAGCCCAACCAACTGCTCCAGCTGCTCGTCAGCACCAGCCAGATCCTTCTCGATCAGGCTGTGGTAGTAGGCAATCGCAGGGTTGATGTCAGCGCGCATGGGAAGGGACTCCGTACAGGATTAGTCTATGATCTTCCCGGACCACTGGCGCTTCCGATTATTCTGGCGGGCCTTCCGAACCAGGAATTCGCCCATGGTCTTGACGATCCACTCGAAGTTCTCGTGGCCAACCGAATGGTAGTCCGCGTCCGGGGCGGGATTCATGAAGTCAATCGCATACGCCACGCCGTCCCGCACCGCGAACTCGACCGTGTTCAGGTCATACCCAAGCACGGTGCAGATGGCCAGCACGTCCCGCTCAATCTTCTTGTAGAGATCCGGGAAGATGGGCTCAGTTGGGATGTCGTGATACCGCAGGTGCGGCTCGGCCAGCGGATTGTACCGCATGATCCGGACTTCCTTCTGACCCACGCCGTAGCAGCGGAAGTAGGACTCGAACTCGATGCCTTCCTGAAGCATCATGCAGTCGTCCCCTGACTCGTCGTAGGCGTCAAACACGTCCTGCGGCTTCTCGCAGCGGGTCACGCCACGCCATCCACCGCCATCGTGTGGCTTCAGGAAGCAGGGGAAGCCCACGTACTCAAAGACGGAATCCCAGTTGATGGGATACTTGAGATTGCGAAAGGACTGTGCCTGGGTATTGGTTGGATGATCCTTGTGTGGGAGGATCACGGTTTTCGGAACCGCTACGCCGGCTTCTTCCGCAATGATGTTGTCGATGAACTTGTCATCAGCACTCCACCAGAAGGGGTTGTTCACCACGTAGGTGCCCTTGATGGCCGTCCACTTCAGGAACGACCGGTAGAACGGTACCTCGTGGGAAATGCGGTCGAGGATGACGTCGTATTCGCGCTCGCCGTCGGTCGACACACTGTCCAGCATCACAAAATCCGCGGTCACACCCAGGTGTCCGTAGGTCTCGTTGATGTGCGGAATGAGGGCGTCCGGAAACGTGGTTTCCATCCCGCGGAGGATGCCGATGCGTCGGTTGGTCTTTTTCTTGGCCATGGAAGTCTTGACGTGGCGTTTCAGGCGATGTGCTTGCGGACGAGGTCGCGCCAGAAGGGCCAATCGTGCCCGAATCCGGGGACCATGTCCACATGGTGTCCGATGCCCTTGGCGTGGAGGATGCCGCTCATGGAGAAGTTGGCCTCCTTGCACGGATCTCCTTCACCAATGGTAAGGACAATCTGGTTTGAGTCGATGGCGCGAATCATGTCTGAATCGCTCAGATTGGACATGTAGTCCATCGGGTTGTTGAAGTAGACATCGTTGTTGTAGAAACCGTCCATGAAGGACTTGATGTCGTAGGCGCCGCTGAGGGCGATCAACTTGCCGAACAGATGAGGATGCTTGAAGACCAGGTTCGCGGCGTGGTAGGCACCGAAGCTGGCACCGGCGGCGATGATGAACTCCGAGCCGGTCCGTTGGCGGACGAACGGGATTACCTCATTGACGATGTAGGCCTCGTACTGCTGGTACCGCTTGATGCGGACGAAGGGGTCCACATGCTTGTTGTAGAACGACTCCGAGTCCACGGAGTCGACGCAGATCAGCTGGTTGTGGCCGCCGCCCAGTTGATGGCTGAGCGCCTCAGCCATTTTGAAATCTTCCCACTCGAAATACCGCCCCATGCTGCTGGGGAAGGCAAGGATGGGAACGCCGCCGTGGCCAAAGGCCAGGAGTTCCATGTGGCGGCCGAGGCTCGGGCTGAACCAGTTCAGGTGCTCGCGCTTCATGTGCTTGTCTATGTCAGGCCGCGCTTGCGGCGCTTCTTGAAATCGTATAGCCTGCTTGTATGCGATTCCGGGCCGGTGGATCGGCCTTGCTTGCCCGGTTACAACCAATTCCGCAAACCTTCGCCTCCGGGATCAGGGGGTCTTGAGGACAGCGTGGCCAAGACCCTATTCTCCGAACCCATCTATCGAGGTTTCATGTCCGATCGCTTCTCCCCATCCGACGCCTTCCGCAACAACTCCCACCTCCCGTCGCGCGAAGCCTACGACGAGATGTACCGGTGGAGCATCGAGGACCCGGAGGCATTCTGGGCCGAGCAGGCGCTCCGGATCGAATGGTTCGAGCCGTTTACCGAGGTGAGTCGCTACTCATTTGCCTCCGACGACGTCTCCATCCAGTGGTACCTCGGTGGGAAGACCAACGCATCCTACAACTGCCTGGATCGGCACCTGGAGTCACGGGGTGACCAGGCCGCACTGATCTTTGAGCCCGATGATTTCAGTGAGGCCGCCGAGCGCATCACCTACAGGGCGCTGCACGAAGAGGTCTGCCGGTTTGCCAACGTGCTCAAGTCCCGGGGCGTGAAGAAGGGCGATCGGGTCACCATCTATATGCCGATGATTCCGGAGGCCGCCGCTGCCATGTTGGCGTGCGCCCGCATCGGGGCCGTCCATTCCGTAGTGTTCGCCGGATTCTCACCGGAGGCGCTGGCCAGCCGCATTCTGGATTGCGATTCGACCGTGCTCCTGACGGCCGACGAGGCCTTGCGGGGTGGTGCCAGGATTCCACTCAAGGCCAACGCGGACGAGGCCCTGAAACGCTGTCCCGACGTCGATACGATGGTCGTTGTTCGCCGAAGTGGCGGCGCGGTCAACTGGACCGAGGGTCGGGATGTCTGGTACCATGAGGCCCGGGACCAGGTCAGCGCGGACTGTGATCCTGAGCCAATGGATGCTGAGGACCCGCTCTTCATCCTCTACACCAGCGGGTCCACCGGGACGCCGAAGGGGGTGCTGCACACCACGGGCGGCTATCAGGTCTACACCTCGCTCACCCATGAGTTGGTGTTTGACTACCGGGAGGGCGACGTCTTCTGGTGCACCGCAGACATCGGCTGGATCACGGGGCACTCGTACATGGTCTACGGGCCGCTTCTGAACGGCGCCACGCAGGTCTTCTTCGAGGGCACCCCCATGTACCCCGATGCCTCCCGCTTCTGGCACGTGGTGGATGACCACAAGGTGACCCAGTTCTACACGGCCCCGACAGCCATTCGGGCCCTGATGCGGCAAGGGGACGACTTCGTCCGGATTACGGACCGGAGTTCGCTTCGGCTGCTTGGCACGGTTGGAGAGCCCATCAACCCTGAGGCGTGGCGCTGGTACCATGAAGTGGTGGGCGATGGCCGTTGCCCCATTGTGGACACATGGTGGCAGACGGAGACCGGTGGAATCATGATTACCCCGCTGCCAGGGGCCATCGATACCAAGCCAGGCAGTGCCACACTGCCGTTTCCGGGCATTGTCCCCATGATCCTGGATTCCGACGGTAACGAACTCCAGGGCGAGGCGGAGGGACTACTGACCATTACCGGTTCCTGGCCGAGCCAGGCCCGGACCGTGTATCGGGACCATGCGCGGTTCACGCGGACCTACTTCACGGCCTTCGAGGGGCACTATTTTACCGGCGACGGGGCCCGGCGGGATGCCGACGGCTACTACTGGATCACGGGACGCGTTGACGACGTGATCAATGTTTCCGGCCACCGGATGGGTACCGCGGAGGTCGAAAGCGCACTGGTAGCTCACAAGACGGTGGCCGAGGCCGCGGTGGTGGGATACCCGCATGCCATCAAGGGTCAGGGGATCTACTGTTATGTCACGCTCAATGCGGGTGTGGAGCCTACCCAGGATCTGGAGCGCGCGCTGATTCATCAGGTCCGTGTTCAGATCGGGCCCATCGCCACCCCGGACTTCATCCAGTTTGCCACCGGCCTCCCGAAGACAAGAAGCGGCAAGATCATGCGACGCATCCTGCGGAAGATTGCGGCCAACGAGCACGATCGACTCGGAGACACATCGACGCTGGCGGATCCCTCGGTGGTCGAGACCCTGATTGCGAATCGGAAGAATCGCCAGCACTAAGCGCGTTGGGCCGGGCCAGTCACGCCCACATCGCGTTTCGGAAGAGACCTCCGAGTCACGACAAAGAAAGCGCTTGCACCACGCAAGTTTACAGGCCTTTTTCGCCCTTCTTCATCAAGCCCGCGGGGCCTGATGGTAGTTTTCGATTCCCGATCCACGGAATAATCAGAGACCAACAGGTCGTATCGGTCATGGCAGAAATGTTGTCCCTTGAGCAGTACGGAATCCGCGCATCCGAAGTGATTCGAAATGCACCTCCGGGAGCCCTCTACGAGCACGCAATTCACTTCGACAAGTCTGCAGCCATCTCCAACACGGGAGCGCTGATGATCCGCTCCGGTGCAAAGACCGGCCGGAGCCCGTCTGACAAGCGCGTGGTGGATCTTCCGCAGAGCACCGATGACATCTGGTGGGGCGATGTAAACGTCAAACTGGACGAGCGCACGTTTGATGTCAACCGCGAGCGTGCCATCGACTACCTGAATACGTGTGACCGTATTTATGTGGTGGACGGTTTTGCAGGTTGGGACCCGAAGTACCGGATCAACGTGCGGATCATCTGCACACGGCCGTACCACGCGCTGTTCATGCACAACATGCTCATTCGCCCGACGGCAGAGGAGCTGGCCAACTTCGGTGAGCCCGACTACGTGGTGTTCAACGCGGGCAAGTTTCCTGCGAACCGCCACACCAGCCACATGACGTCCAAGACGAGTGTGGACCTGTGCTTCGAGCGCAAGGAATTCGTCATCCTGGGCACCGAGTACGCCGGGGAGATGAAGAAGGGAATCTTCAGCGTGATGAACTACATCATGCCGAAGCAGGGCGTCCTTTCCATGCACTGTAGTGCGAATGAAGGCGACGACGGGAGCGTATCCCTCTTCTTCGGTCTCTCGGGGACAGGCAAGACCACGCTGTCAGCCGACGCGCATCGACGCCTGATTGGGGATGACGAGCACTGCTGGTCCGACGACGGCGTGTTCAACATTGAGGGTGGCTGCTACGCGAAGGCGATTGGCCTCTCGGCGGAGTCGGAGCCCGAGATCTACGGCGCCATCCGCTACGGAACGGTGCTGGAGAATGTGGTTTACGACCCGGTAACGCGTGCGGTGGACTACGACGACGTGTCGATTACCCAGAACACGCGGGCGTCGTATCCCATCGAGTACATCGACAACGCCAAGATCCCATGCGTGGGTGGGCACCCGAATCACGTCATTTTCCTGACCTATGACGCGTTTGGCGTGCTGCCTCCCGTAAGCCGGCTGACACCGGAGCAGGCCATGTACCATTTCATTTCAGGGTACACCGCCAAGGTGGCCGGGACTGAGATGGGCGTAACCGAACCACAGGCCACCTTCTCGGCCGGATTCGGCGCGGCCTTCCTGGTCATGCACCCGAGTAAGTACGCCGAGTTGCTGGCCCAGAAAATGGAGGCGCACGGTGCCAAGGCCTGGCTCATCAACACCGGCCTGACCGGCGGTGCCCACGGAACCGGCAAGCGCATGAGCCTGGCGCATACGCGCGGCATCATCGATGCCATTCATGCGGGCCAGCTCGACGGTGTCGAGACGGTAGCCGACCCTGTCTTTGGTGTGGGTGTCCCGGCGTCTGTTCCTGGTGTGCCGGACTCGCTCCTCACGCCACGCAATGCGTGGGCGGACAAGGCGGCGTACGATGCCACAGCGCAGAAGCTCGCTTCGCTCTTCCAGGAGAACTTCAAGAAGTTCGCCGAGGGCAGCTCCGAGGCCATCAAGAACGCAGGGCCCAAGGCCTGATGAAGCCATCGGGGTCTCCGTGGGTGAAGCCCCGGAGGTTGCCGCACTGGCACCAGAGTAGTCCCTAAGTCAGCGGGGCGGACGCACGGTCGTTCGCCCCGTTGTCTGTTTTTGCTCGAACGTGGCCAGTTCGGGCCGGACGGGGGCGGCGCGCGAGCGCCCAAGGAATTGCTCGTACGGCACGGATGGAATCCGGTAGTGAACAGGCTCCTGCCAACCGAAGGAGGCCTCCCACGCGGCGCTGAACGGCGTGGTGCGGCCGGGCTGTCCTGCACGACTGGGTCCCCGCGAGGGTGACGTCGGGTAGCCGTCGCGGAGCCAGGGAACCGGGTCGAAGCGCCGCGGCAGGTCGGCAGCCTGCCCAGCGGGATACGTGAGCTGCAGGAGTGGATCGAGCTCCCATCGCCAGAGGCGGCGATCGCTGCCGAACCACGCGAGGAGAGAGTCCTCAGCCGATGATCCAAACGCCCGCCGCGCGTCGTACAGCGTCGCAGCGATAGAAGCTCCGTTAAACCGCCCGTCCCAGTTCCGGAGGTAGGAAGCAGCCCCGGAGTCGGCCGTGGCGGCGTTGATCGGCAACGGGGCAAGGGAGTCGGCCAGGATGCCCCCGCCCGTATCCATCAGAAGGTTCACGGGACGCGAAAGCGTGTCATCCACCACGTCAATTCGCGACAGCAAGGCCTCCAGACCCGGGAGGGACCCCGACCCGACGGCGGAGCCGATGCGGCGCCAGGGTGCCCCGGGGTACACGGTGTTCGCGCTGATTATGAGCCCTCCCCGGTTCGCCAAAAGGAACCCTTCCAGGCCTTCCACCTGGTCGGGCCGCTGGAGTCGGGCCCAGTGCCCGGCATCTGACATCGCTTGAAAGCCGGTCCATTCGAGTCGCACGCCCTCGTGGAAGAGCGCGCCGGCAAGCTGCTCCCGCGTACCTACCTCGCGGCGCCCGTCTGCGAGATCCACAGCGAAGTACTCGGGAGTGGTCCGCATGCTGTCCAATGTGGCGGTGGCTTGACCCGTCAGCGGCTTGCACCACGCGCGCCCGCCGCTGCGTCCACATAGTCGGTAGGGGAGTCCGGGCAGGGTTGCTCCTTCGTACATGGGGCTGCCTCCCACCCTGATGGAAACGCTCATAACGGGGGGGATTCCGGAAAAGCCGGTCGGCAATCGAGCATAGAGGCCCTGCTGCTCCGAGACCCAGACCACCGCCTGGTCAAGGTCTGCGAGTCCCAGGAACGCGGCCACCGAGTCCCGGCTCGCGGTAAAGGCGCTGCTTTCGGGCGACTCCTTCGGCTCGATGGGAGTGGAAAGCCACGCCATGAGTCTCTCCACCGCCAGCGAGTGGGTCACATCCCATGGTTCCAGTTCAAGATCCATGGCCACGGCGGCAGGAAGCAGGTTCCACGGGCGGGCGGAGTGCCCGGCCCGCACGCCCCGGGCATAGGCCTCCAGCAATTCCCGGCCGGCTGAATCCAACTGGTCCACGGTTGCCTCGGGGATGCCCATGCGGCGGACGTGTATATCCAACGCCAGCGTCTGGGGCCCGAACCACTCCGACAGTCGGCCCAATGCGGCCTGGCGGTACAGCGCCATCAACCACGGGCGTCCCAGCGCATGTGCAACTCCCAGGGCCGTCGCCTCGTCAGAAGCGTCATCCAACTTAACAAGGGCGTCCCGGCCGTCGATCCATTCCAGGTGGACGGAGCCGGCTACCGGGGCCGTCAGCCGCTCGGGCGGGGAACTGCCGCGCTGGAAGGCCAGGTGCCAGGCGCCTCCCACCACGATAACCAAGCCGACGAGGACCCAGAACAATGTCAGCAGTACGCTTCGCAAGGAAAATCCTGAGGCTCTTGGCTCGATGGTCGGTGGGTCGGGAAAGGTACGTGCTGGACGGTCTCAAGAAGTGGCCGATTCGGGGATCCCATCCGGTTCTCATACCGTTACGCCCGGCGAAAAAGCACCTTGCTCCATGACTACCCGCCGCCTTGTCACCTACGGCTTCGTAATTCTAATTGCCGGCGTGCTGGCAGGCGTCCAACTCGGGGGCGTGATGTTTGGCAATGATCTGGCCAAGTCGCTCCGGAAGGTGGAGGACGCCTTTGTGCTGATCGCGCAACGGTATGTCGAGGACGTGGATCACGAGGAGATGGCGGAGGATGCCATCACGGGGATGCTGGCTGCGCTGGATCCGCACTCGCTCTACTTCGATGCGGAGCGCATGCGACGAGAGACCGAGCAGTTCGATGCGTCGTTCGAGGGTATCGGCGTCTCGTACAACCTCATTGATGGATCGGAGGACCAGGACACGATATCCGTGGTCACGGTCCTCCCGGGCGGGCCGAGCGAGGCCGCCGGTTTGTTCACGGGAGACCGAATCATTGCGGTTGATGGCACCTCGTCAATCGGGTTCAACGACGAGCAGGTTCGCTCAAGCCTCAAGGGGCCGCGGGGCTCCGAGGTCGTAGTGACCATCCGCAGACCGGGTGTCCCGGAACCATTCGACGTGCAAATCACCCGCGATCAGGTACCCATCGTAACCCTGGACATCGCCTACATGATGGACGATGCCACCGGGTACATCAAGCTCAACCGGTTTGCGCGCACCACGCACTCCGAATTCCGTCGGGCCCTCCGGGATCTGAAGGCCCGGGGAATGGAGCGCCTCATTCTGGACCTGCGTGGAAATGGCGGTGGCTACATGTCCATGGCCGTTCGGGTCAGCGACGAATTCCTGTCTGACGGCCAGTTGATCGTGTCCCAGAAGGGCCGGACTGCGGATACCAACGAGTCCTACTCGGCTACCGACGGCGGGTTGTGGGAAGAAGGACCCGTCATCGTGCTGGTCGGTCCGACGTCCGCGTCCGCCAGCGAGATCGTGGCCGGCGCCCTGCAGGACCATGACCGGGCGCTGATTGTCGGTAAGCGAACATTCGGCAAGGGCCTCGTCCAGAATCAATTCCGACTCAATGACGGCAGCGCCATGCGCGTCACGGTGGCCCGCTACTACACGCCTTCCGGTCGTCTGATTCAGACGGCCTACGAGAGCGGCGATCGGTCAGCATACCTGGAAGAGAAGCGGGAAATGCAGCGCCATGACGGCGCACTGGCGCTATCGGATCTGCTGGCTGAAGTCCCGGACTCCCTGAAGTATCGGACGTCGTCGGGCCGAACCGTGATTGCTGGCGGCGGCATCCTGCCGGACTATATCGTACACGAAGACACGCTGGATGCCTTCACCCGCGCCATCCTGCGCGGGGCCCACGAACGCGATTTCGTCCGCCAGTGGCTTGATCTCAATGGGCGCGCCACCTTTGATCGATTCGGTGACGATCTCTGGGCCTTCACGGAAGGCTTTGAGATCACGGACGCCGATCTTGATGACCTGTACGCCTTCGCCCAGGAACGGGACCTGCTTGGACCGGCTGAAGAGGCCGGCGGACAGATCGGACGCGACGAAATGGATGAACCAGGGCTGAAGGCTCTGTTAAAAGGTCGCATAGCCCGACGGCTTTATGACCAGTCGGGATGGTATCCGGCGTTCCATCCAGTGGACCAGACCCTGAAGGCGGCTACTGATCTCTGGGGAGATGCCACCGACCTGGCGGATTCCTACACGGCCCGCTGATCCTGCCGTTGCCGGACTTCCGGCGAGCAACTCCGCCGGAAGGCGCGTGTCCTATTTCTGTTCGGCGGTGCTCCAGAGCCACCGTTTGGAGCGGGGGAAGTGCCCTCATGTTGCCGGCGGGGCCATTCGCCCTCGTCGATTGACATTTCCTTAACGAATGGATTATCATTTCTGGCCGCCTCGGCACCCACCTAGACCGTCTGAGGCGTACATTAACGTTTGAGTCGGCGCTGTAGGGTCTGATCCAATTGATCGATCCGGGCCGGCTTGCGGAACGCAAATCAAAACACACGCTCCAGGAGGGAAAGCGTCCATGAATCTTCTTAGTCTGCTCCTCATGCTGCCGCAGGAAGTGGCTGCCGACGACGGCTTCGTCAACGTACTAGTAGGCCGGTTCAATGAGGGCGGCGAGTACATGTGGCCGGTTCTCATTTGTTTGATTATCGGCCTCGCGATCGCCTTCGAGCGCATTATTACGCTCAATCGCGCGGACATCAACACCCGTAAGTTCATCGTCAACGTGAAAGGCGCCCTCGAAGAGGGTGGTGTTTCCGCTGCTGAAGAGGTTTGCGCCAACACGCGCGGTCCCGTCGCTGCTGTCTTCCAGGCCGGTCTCCTTCGTCAGGACGAGGGCATCGAGGCTGTCGAGAAAGCCATTGTGTCCTACGGCTCCATTGAGATGAGCTTCCTGGAGCGCGGCCTTGTGTGGCTCTCCCTCTTCATCTCCCTCGCTCCGATGTTCGGATTCCTCGGAACGGTTGTTGGAATGGTCGAGGCGTTTGACGCCATCGAGTCTGCCGGTGACATCTCCCCGAGCCTTGTGGCCGGTGGTATCAAGGTTGCCCTGCTCACGACCGTGTTTGGTCTGATCACGGCCATCATCCTGCAGTTCTTCTACAACTACGTCGTGTCCAAGGTGGACCGCATCGTGATTGACATGGAGGAAGCCTCGATTGAACTGATCGACTCCCTCGTGCTGATGCAGGCGGGACGCCCCGTTTCCGAAAGCGCCTAAGTACACCACTAAACCAAGGAGGTCTCCATGGAATCCATGGTCCCTTACGCAGTCTATCTTGTACTGGGTCTGGTGGGGTTGGGAATGCTCGCCATCGTCCTGTTTGGACTGCGGAATCTCACGTACGGCAAGGTCAATCCAATGACCGTCGCACTGTCCGCCGTTCCGATGATCCTGCTGGTCGTTCTCGGGTTCGCCCTGGGAGATTGGTCCGTCGCAGCCATCTACACGGTGCTGATCGCCCTCGGACTCGCATCCGCCTCGCTCCTGCTGGCGGGTCTTCGCGGAGTGATCAGCTGACCCGCGTCGCTGACTGACGACAGCCACATTTCTTACCACGACCCATGGCACTACTGAAGAAAAAGAAGCGCACCGAGGCGGAAATCCCGACATCGTCGATGGCGGATATCGCGTTCCTGCTGCTCATCTTCTTCCTGGTGACCACCACGATCGATGTCGACACCGGCATTGGCATGGTGCTACCACCGAAACTGGAAGATGACGTGGAGCCGCCGCCGATCAAGGAGCGGAATGTCCTGAAGATCCTGGTCAATGAGACCGGAATGGTTCTTCTTGAGGACAAGCCATCCGCTGCCGATCAGGTTCGCGGTGAAGTCAAGAAGCACGTTCTCAACAACGGGCAGGACCTGGCCTATTCGGAAGCTCCGAACAAGGCCCTGATTTCGATCAAGACAGCTCGACAAACGCCATACAACAACTATGTCGAGGTTCTCGACGAGGTGTGGATGGCTTATTTCGAGATGTGGGATTCTGAGGCTCGCTCGCTCGGATACTCCGATTACGCCACCTACGTGGAGGCAATCGAGATCAACGGAGCAGAGAATCAGATCCGCGACAAGATCAAGCCAGCCATCTCGATTGCCGAGCCGGACGCAGCCGCAGGCTGATTCGGGGTCCTTCCAACAACCATTGACAACCGCGATCTATGTCGGGGCACTTCACGAAAAAGAGCAAGACGAAGCAGGATATCCCAACCGCTTCGCTGCCGGACATCATCTTCATGCTGCTGATCTTCTTTATGGTCAGTACTGTGCTGAGGGAGCAGACCGTGCAGGTTCGCACGCTGCTGCCACAGGCAGAGGCTATTACGAAGATTGATCAGAAGCGACTGGTGTCGTACGTCTGGATTGGCCCCCGGAAACTGGATGCGTTCCGCATCGGGGATACGGCGGTTCAGATTGACGATGCGCTCATCGAAGAGGTCACCAACGTTCGGACAATCATGTACCGGAAGCTCGTCGAGCAGCCGCGCCTGATTGTCTCTCTCCGCGTTGACCAGGAGTCCGAGATGGGTATGGTGCTGGATGTTCAGCAGGAGTTGCGCGAGGCGGGAACGCTTCGAATCAACTACTCGACCAAGCGTCTGGTCAGAACCTGACCCACGGGTCGCCCCGGCGGCCCGGACGCAAGATTGGTCTAGAATTGAAAAGGCCCCGCTCCGGCGGGGCCTTTTTCTTTGGAGTAAGCTTTCAAGGAGACCCTGTGCAGGGGTGACGCAGATTGGACAACGTGTAACACATTTCGGCCACGGGGGCAAATTGGCGGAAAACCGGGCGTTCTGTTCGGACATCGCTCCCGCTTCACGAGGGGCGACCGTAGTTAGTTCACCCACCGCTCCTGCACGCTCACACAGGTGCGCAGCGTCCATTCCTGTCTTCCATGAGGTTTCCGCGCCTGCAGGCTTCAGCCCTGCTTTGCACCCTGATCACAATATTTGGAACCGCGACTTCCCAGGCCCAAGAGAGTACCCGACAGGTTGGTGAGTGGCTCGTGGGGGCGGGCACGATTGACGGGTTTGGATTGCGGACTTCGCTCTCGGCAGATGGGACTGTCCTCGCGGTTAGCGCGACCGAAGAGAACGATGCCGCTGGTTTGGGTTACGTACGCGTGTACCGACTGAATCAAGGCGCGTGGGTCGAGATCGAGACGATCTCGGGAACCGGCACCGGCGACGATTTTGGTTGGGGACTCTCCGTCTCAGGCGACGGCAGTCGAGTGGCTGTCGGAGCGCCCGAGGTGGGGCAGGCAACTGGCGGATACGTCCGGGTATACAGTATTGGCCAAACACAGTTGACACTGCTTGGAAGCGAGATTCCGGGACCTGGGGGTTCCTCAATCGATGCTTTCGGTATTGCTGTCGCGCTCGACTACGACGGGTCGCGTGTCGTGGTCGGCGCACCAGGGACGTCAGGGTACGGTGGCACGGTCCGTGTTTATGACTACGCATCGGTGGCCCAGGCATGGGAATTGGTCGGTCAGCCGATTGCAGAGAATCCCATCGCCACCCTCGGGGCGGCGGTGGCAATCTCGGACGCAGGATCGAGAATAGCCCTGGGCGCTCCATCTGTCAGCGGCTTTACAGGGAGAGTCCGTACCTACGACCTTACAGGCCAATCCTGGGTCCAAGTCGGCCAGGACCTCACCGGAACGACTCGTTTCGGCAATGCGCTTGATCTCTCCTCCGACGGGAGCGAGATGGTCGTCGCCGGCCGAGAATCGGGAGTGAGCGTGTATCGCCTTGCTGGCCAAGGCCCGACTTGGGAAAGTCTGGGGCTCACCTTCAGCGGCACGGCCAGCGCAGCTGAGGGACTGTCCGTCAGCCTGTCTGCCGACGGCAGTCAGCTTGCCATTGGTGCAAACGATAACGGGACCGGCTCGGTCGAGAAGTACGTGCGGGATCTCTCCGACACCTATGTGCTGGCGGCGACTCCCATCACGACCAGTGAGAGCGACCGCCTGGGTACCTCCGTCTCATTGTCTGCGAACGGCGCTTTCGTCGCGGTGGGCGCGAATCGATATCTAAATAGTGTTGGACGCGCCGGCGTCTTTGAATACTACACACCCGGTTTCGACTTCGGCGACGCACCCGTTGCCACCTACGGCTCCCCCCAGCATGCCGAAGTCGCAGGACCCCACCTGGGAGCGGTTGTGGATTACGAGCCGGCACAGGCCACTCCGACGGACGGTACGGGCGATGACGTGACCGGATCAGACGACGAGGACATTGCCGGAGCCGCCGGTCCATTTCCGGTTGGAAAGCAGAGCACCGTGGACATCGCCGTCAGCGGCACCGGCTACCTCACCGTTTGGATCGACTATAACCAGACGGGCGGATTCGAGGCCTCTGAGAAGCTGGTTACCAGTGCTCAGGTGACCAATACTACCTATCAGATGGCGTTTACACCGTCCGCTGCTCATGGCGACTACTACGCCCGCTATCGCGTGTGTTCGGTGTTGACCGAATGCGATGACCCGGCTGAGTCGGCAACGGACGGTGAGGTGGAAGACCACCTCATATCCATCGTCAACGCTGATTTTGGGGATGCGCCTTCGTCCTTTGGAAGCCCCAAGCATGGTGCATCGACTGCCATTCGCCTCGGTACGCTCATTGATTTCGAGGGCGTTCCGGGCCTGCCGGCTGACGGCACAGGCGACGACGTGACCGGCACAGCGGATGAAGATGGCGTCACACCGCAGGCCACATTCCGCGCCAGAGAGACCACTTTGGTGGATGTCGTCGTCGGGACCGCTGATCCCCAGCAAGTCGCATACTTGTCGGCATGGTTCGACTTTGACAATTCGGGCACGTTTGATGTCGCGACCGAGACCGTGGTCCAGAGCCGGCAGGTGGGCGCAGGCACGGAGGTCGTGTCCGTAGACGTTCCGATCACATCAGATGGCGCGATCTACGCCCGATACCGCGTGTGCTCGGTGGTCACCGAGTGTGACGATCCAACCGAGGAGGCCCAGGATGGCGAGGTGGAGGACTATCAGGTTTCCGTCCTGGGGGCCTCCAACGTCACTATGGACTCCCCGGTGGGTGAGATCCGTCTCGAAAATGGCAATCTGATCATTGAGAGTGGGTCCGGCTCAAACCTGCTCGACAAGCCAATCGGTGATGTCGGACTCATTGTCATCCAGGGAACGGACGCCGCGGAGACGCTGGGCATAAATTGGGATGTTCTGGATGCGTTAATCACGGTCGGTGCCACGTTGGTGGTAGACTTGGGAGAAGGTTTCGACGCCCTTGAGATTGACGACGGTGCCCAAGTAGAGGACATCGAGCACGTCTTCGAAACCGAGCACTCCGGCAGCATCTTCAGAGGCGGGGTCCAAATCGTCGAGTACGATGGACTCGATCCCATCATTGACAACGGAGATGCCGCGAATCGCGTGTTCACGTTCACCGGGGGAGCCGAGACGGTGATCCTGTCAGCCGACGGCGACGGGACTGCTGGAAATGGCTTCTCCTTCATCGATTCGGGGCTCGCTGAATCGGTGGCCTTCAAGAATCCGACCGAGTCACTGACGGTCAACCTTGGAGATGGCGACGACACCGTCAACCTGGGCGAACTGGATCTGCCGCTGGCGGCGTCGTTCACCGGAGTCACGGTCTTCGGTGAGAACGGCGGAGCCATCGAGGCCCCCGATGATCCAGACGTCTTCGTCGTGACCCCCTCAAGCAACTACCCGATTGCGGTATTCGGAGAGGACCCCACTGCGGGCACCTGTCCCGGCGATGCTCTGCGATTCGACCTGGCGGGGGGTGCCGTGATTGCATCTGACGATGGGTCCACGGTCACCTTTTCCTCGACACATGCTCCCGTCACCTATGACGGAGTTGAGGTCACGGGCGATGCAGATCTTGCCATCAGCGTCAACTATGAAGAGCTTTACGCGACGCAGAATCTCTCTGCCTCCAGCGGCAACGAACTGGTTGTCACTTTGAGCAACAAGGGACCGAGCGACGCGAAGTGCATTACCGTTGCCGTGGATGCGGCACTCAGCAGCTGGATCTCCGGTGCGGGCTCGCCTTCAGCCGGCTCGAGTTTCACTGATCCGACCTGGACGATTGACTCGCTGCCGGCGGGCGATGACGTCACGCTCACGATCACGGGCATCGTCATCCCGGAAACTGCGCAAACGGTGACGTTCACAGCTACGGCGATCCAGGACTCGCAGACTGAAGACAACGTCGCTTCCGTCTATCTGTCACACGGATTCCGGATGCCGGCCAAGGCGCATGTGAGTTCAGCGCTCTACTATGACAAGCCGACGCCGGGCGGCTCGTACGAGGCGTTGATCGTGGGCCTCTTCCAGGGGGCTCCCGGCTTCTCGAGCGGGGTATGGTGCAAGGTACCCGACGCGGTGCCAGGCGTAGGTGTTTGGCCACCCGGCGGAGCCCCGGTTGGAGATTTCTTCCGGCCCTGCGCCGATGGACTGCCGTACCCACTCCACGTGACAGACTTCGTCATGGACTCCAACGATGTGCTTTGGATAACCACATGGGGCAACGAGGGCCTCTATCGCTCAGAAGATGGGGGTGAGACCTGGGGGGAAGCCCCTCCACTCGGGGCCGGCAATAACATTGTCTACACGTTGGTGGAGGATGCAGGCGGTGGGATCCTTTACGCCTCGATGAACAACGGCCTGGTTCAGCGCAGCTTCGATGGTGGAGCTTCCTGGCAGGAGGTGGCGAGTCTTCCCGCGGTCTCGGCGCACACGCCCTGGTCCATGGCCGCGCACCCGACTGAGCCAGGGGTGATCTATGCAGGGACGCCAGGAGCAGGTGTGTTTG
>JABDJZ010000528.1 GCA_013003255.1 Rhodothermales bacterium | reverse complement strand
ACATCAGGCAGTGGAAGACAATGTTGTCCTTTCCGATGAAGTGAAGCAGCCTCGGCTCACCCTCTTCATTGACCTGCCAGTACTTCTTCCACAGGTCCGGGTCGCCCTTGGATTCGGCCCACTCGCGCGTGGCGGAGACGTAGCCGATCGGCGCGTCAAACCAGACGTAGATCACCTTGCCGTCGGCATCGACACCAGCCTTCTCGGCCACATCCTTCGGCACCGGAACTCCCCACGGGACATCCCGCGTGATGGCGCGCGCTCTCAGCCCTTCCGTGAGCCAGCTGCGGACCTGCCCGAGCACGTTCGGCTTCCAGTCCGGTTTCGTGGCAATCCATGACTCCAGACGCTCCTGGAAGTCCTCCAGGGGCAGGTACCAATGGGTGGTCTCCCGCAGTTCCGGCGTCGCATCGCTCAGCGTAGACCTCGGGTTGATCAGCTCCATCGGGCTGAGCGCGGTGCCGCATTTCTCACACTGATCCCCGTAGGCGTCCTCGTGACCACAATTCGGGCACGTTCCGATCACGAACCGGTCTGCCAGGAAGATGCCCGCTTCCGGGTCGAACAGCTGCTGCTCAGTCTTGGTCGTGAATGTCCCCGACGCCGCCAACGTCCTGAAAAATTCCTGGCTGGTCTCCGCGTGCTTGGGCGATGTGGTCCGCGAGTAGTGATCGAAGCTCATCCCGAATCGCCCGAAGGATTCTTCGATCATCGGGTGGTAGTGATCAACAATCTCGTTCGGCGAGATACCCTCCTTGCGGGCGCGAACCATGATCGCCACACCCATTTCGTCAGACCCACAGACAAATACAATGTCCTCGCCGGCGATGCGCTGATAGCGGCAATAGATGTCGGCCGGCAGGTACGCCCCGGCCAGATGGCCGATGTGCAACGGTCCGTTGGCATAAGGCAGGGCCGCGGTGACCAGCGTACGATTCGAAGGCTGACTCATTGGGGTCAGTGAGGTCTTGGGGGTTCTTCTGGGGCGTTGTCGGACGAACGCGATTCCCGCCTTATTGATGCCATGCTCCGCGGATCTTCAAGCGGCAAATGCAATTTGGGAGGCTCCATTCTCTGACGGTCCCCCCATGCTTCATCAACACCACGTCGCGATTGTCGGTGCCGGCAACATAGGCCGGGCACTCATAGGCGGCATGCTCGAGGGGCACGACCTCGAACCCTCCCGGATTCGGGCTTCGCGAAGGAATCCTGCGGCACTCGCCGAACTGGTCAGCCAGTTCCCCGGAATCCAGACGTTCTCGGACAATCGGGAGGCGGTTCGCGGCGCGTCGGTGGTGGTGCTGGCCGTCAAACCGGCCGGTGCGGCGGGTGTCCTTGACGAAATTGCCGGCGAACTTGCGGATGACACCCTGGTCATTTCTGTGCTTGCCGGTCTGACTACGGCAGCTATTGAGGCCCAAATCGGCCGCAAGATTCCCGTGATTCGGTCCATGCCCAACACGCCCATGATTGTTGATGAGGGTGCCACAGCGCTTTCTGCGGGGACGTTCGCAGACGACGACCACTTTGAGGCAGCCCACGCGCTGTTTGAGAGCGTGGGGCGGGTTGAAGTAGTGCCCGAGTACCTGATGGATGCCGTGACCGGCCTGTCCGGCAGCGGTCCCGCGTACGTCTACATGTTCATCGAAGCGCTCACGGATGGCGGCGTCAAGCAGGGCATTCCAAGGCCCCAGGCGTTTCGGCTGGCGGCGCAGACCGTGTTCGGAGCTGCAAAACTTGTGATCGACAGCGGCAAGCACCCAGCCATTCTACGGGACGAGGTCACGACGCCCGGAGGAACTGCAATCGCGGCCGTGGCCGACCTGGAAAGCCACGGTTTGAGAACCATGCTCATCAACGCCGTGGCTACCGCAACGGCTCGGAGTAAGGAACTAGGATCCTGACCCGCGGGAACGCCCCCGACTTCCAGGCTTTTGAGGCCCGTTATGTTTCTTGTGATTCCGGCCATTGACCTCCGCGGCGGTCGCTGCGTGCGACTGCGCCAGGGGAAGTACGAAGAGGAGACCGTCTATTACGACGACCCCGTCAAGATGGCCAAGCTGTGGCGGGTCCAGAACGCCAAAGTCCTCCACGTTGTGGATCTCGATGCAGCCCTTGGGCAGGGCGTCAACAACTCGGCGATTATCCGGCGCATCACCGAGTCCCTGGACATTCCCGTCCAGGTGGGCGGAGGAATCCGGACCATGGCCGACATCGATGCCGCGCTTGAATGCGGCGTCTACCGGGTCATCCTCGGCACCAGTGCCGTGACCAACCCCGACCTGGTCAGCGAAGCGGTCAAGAAGCACGGCGCGTCCCGCATCGTCGTAGGGATCGATGCCCACAACGGCGAAGCCAAGGTTCAGGGCTGGACCGAGGGATCCGGCAAGGATGCTGTCGAGATGGCGCTGGACATGGAGGCAAGGGGCTGCCGCCGCATCGTGTACACGGATATCTCGAGGGACGGAACCATGGAGGGACCGAATCTCGATGCCTACGCGCGGCTCGGCAGCGCGCTCACCCGATGCCGCATCACCGCGTCCGGTGGCGTGGGAAGCTTCCACGACCTACTGGCGCTTCAAGACATGAAGTCCGTCGGGATCGATTCCGTGATTGTCGGACGGGCACTCTACGAGGACACCTTCCCGTGTCAGAAGACCTGGTGCTGGAACTACAAGGAGCAGGTCGACCTCGACTGCTTCTCTTCTGCGCCCAGTAGAGCAGACTGAGCGTTACACTCTGGCGGCTGCAGACCTCTGTTTACGGGTGTCTGCATTTTTTTTGGATTTGCGTGTCGTGCCCGGTGGCGGTTTGTCGTTTCTCATGGTGAAGCCCCTCAGCTTTCACCCTACACCCCCCACGACCATGACACGCCAGCTTTCAATTCTCGCCCTCGTCGCACTCTTCGCCACCCCAATGATCGGTTGCAGCCCCGAGTCGCTCGTCGGAGCCGGAGACGATGTTGTCTGGCTGAGTGATGGGACGAATCAGAGCTCCGAAGGGACCAACCAGAGCTCCGAAGGGACCAACCAGAGCTCTGAAGGGACAAACCAGAGCTCCGAAGGGACGAACCAGACCTCCGACGGGACGAACCAGACCTCTGACGGGACGAACCAGACCTCTGACGGAACGAACCAAGGCTCGGACGGAACGAATCAGGGCACCAACGGAACGAATCAGAGCTCCGACGGAACCAACCAGATTGGCGGCTAACCAGGCCGAAATTTAGAGGGTCCTTAAGGGGGACCGTCCACACGGGCGGCCCCCTTTTTCTTCTTACCTAGGTTGCAGATTCAGCACTCGAGACTCTAGATAAGTAGTACCCCCTCCCAGGATAGCAGGATGCGACACCTCCTTCCCTTCACTCTACTCTCTATTGCGGGTTGTGCGACAGCCCCGGATTCAGCACTGCCAATCAGAGGTCGGCCTGCGAGCAACTTCATCGAGCGCGCGCAAGAACTCATTGAAGTGAATCAGCTTACGGAGGCTGAGACCTGGCTGGACTCAGCGCTCGCCACCGTTGAGATCGACAGCATCGACGTAAAGAACCGCGTGACTCTCGCACTAGGCGAGATCCAACTCAAACGCGGCAATTTTCACTCCGCTGACCTCGTGCTCAAGCCCCTTGCAGAGACTGTCGAAGGAGAACCAGAGGCAGCAGACCTTATGGCACTCCGGGCCCAAGTGCTTCGATGTCAGGTAAAAACTCGCATGGGGGAGTTCGATGGAGCAATCGAACTCTGTGAGGCGGCACTTTCTCGTACGCAAGGCCGATTCGGCTGGGACCACCCGCTCGTCGGCGATGCCCAACACTACCAGGGCCTAGCCTACCACGAAGCTGGCGAACTATTGCAGGCTCTCACCGCCTACACCCTAGCGGCAGAAACTCGCACGCGGGTTCATGGCAAGTACTCCCGTCAGGTAGCGGCCACCTACAATAACACGGGGAATGTCTTCTGGCGCTTAGGTCTGCTGAACAGAGCCCTTGAAACGCACGAAGCGGCCCTCCAGATCAAGCTAGAGATCCTTGGCGCAGACCATCCGGATCTCGCCGTTTCCCATTCGAACCTCGCGAATTTGCACGTTCAGCTTCGCGATACTTCACGAGCGGAGTCGCTTTTCCTTGAGGCGCTTCGGCTCTACGCACTATCCGAGGCCAACCCCCTATTCCTCGCGAAGGCACAGGACAACTACGGCGAATTGCTGATGAGCGGGGGACGAACCGACCTAGCCCGCACGCATCTTGAGGCCGCAAACCGGGCGTTCCATCAGCTACTCCCGTCCGGCCACGGATCCATCGGCGTTTCGGAAGTGCACCTCGGAACGTTGGATGTGCACTCCGGAAAGGAAGGAGGTCTTGAAAGGATTCGGGCAGGGACATCCGACATGCTCCGGTCAGGTCGGCCTGATGCTGCATACGAGATCGGATCGCTCGCCCAACTGCTATATCAGGCTGACCTCAGTGAGCAGGCCGACTCCACAATTGAGTTTGCATCTCAGCTTATTAGATCACGATTCGGACCCGACCATCCCGGGCTGGCCCGTCTCTTGAACATCCGAGCCAAAGAACTAATCCGGAAAGGAGATAGCAGCGAAGCGATGGGCCTCCTGGAACAGAGCATCGCGCACCAATTGGGATGGTCGGCTTTGCCTACTTCTGATGTTGTCACGTCCAGATCGCGCGCCTCCGATGGCGAATTCGCGACTTCCGTTCTCCTGTGGTGTCAGGCAGTTGGTGACACCATTCGTCGTGGATCGGTGGGTGATACAACCTTGAGCGAAGTTTCCCGCTATCTGCGGGCAATCATACGATTGTTGGAGCTTGAAGCCACGTTTGCCGAAGCGCTCTCAGGTCAGGGACCCGAGACTCCCCTCGCAACTGTCCTACCGGCAGTGCTGGAACTACAAAGCACGATCTACTCCGTTGCGCCGACCAGAAGTAGCCTCGACCTGATCTTCCGCTATTCGGAAATGGCTTTGGCAGGTGATCTCCATACGATGTCGGCGAGATCGGAGGCCTCAGAGTTCGCACATCTACCGCCTGCGCTGGCTGCGCGCGAAAGGAGATTGATCCAGGGCCTCGGCCTGGCCAACCGGGAAGTTGCCGCTTGGCGATCAACAGGCCAAGGCGCAGTTCCGCACAGCCTGATGCAGAACCTGTATTCACACCAGGACAGCTTGAGTGAGCTTGTAAGCGTCTTGCACGCTGGGTATCCGCGTTATCATTCGATGCGATTTGGCTTTACGACAGCCTCGATTAGCCAGATTCAGGCTCAGTTGGGCATCGATCGAGAGTTGGTTCAGTACCAAGTAGCCGGTGACTCGCTATTCGCCACCGTGATTCGTCAAGCCGGGGTTAGCCGATCGAATTTGGGGGCAATCACGATGACCGAGGAGTTGGTGGGAGATTATCTGGAGTCGCTACGGCAGTCAGATTATGCGAGATCCGAACCACTTGCTCGGTCTCTCTTTACCAGGCTCATTGCGCCGCTGGATCTCCAATCCACCTCGCGTCTTATTGTGATCCCAGTTGGGACACTGCTTGATCTGCCGTTCGAATCACTAATCAACGGCGAGTCTGAGCAGCCATCGAGGTTTCTCGTCCAGCAGCGTGCCATCTCGTACCATTATTCCGCGACGCTCTTTGCTAGGAGTCCAGCGTCTCCCGAAGCTGTCCCAAGCCCCACTTTGGTCGTAGCCCCAGTCTTCTCCGGCGGCCTAACCCTCCCCGCCGAACTCCTGGCCCAATCCCCAGCGCAACAAACAATCACCTTTCCCGAACTCAGAGGCACCGGCCGAGAGGCCGTCGCGTTGGATCACCTCTTCGATCGATATCGGTCTCGGTCAGCCGAGCCGGCTCAGGTGATGCTTGGATCAAGGGCGTCGGAGTCGGCGCTCAAGAGCACGGACCTCACCGCGTTCCGATACGTCCACCTGGCCACGCACGGATACACGAACCCAGAAGAACCTTCGCTTTCGGGGTTGATCTTCGAACCGGGCGACGGAGAAGACGGAGTTCTCCATGTCGGAGAGGTTCTGGGGCTGGAATTGAACGCCGACATGGTCGTGCTGAGTGCCTGCCGGACTGGCGTCACTTCGCGCGGCGCCGGAAACGGGCTGATGGGACTCAGTCGGGCCTTTATGTACGCGGGGACGAACACGGTGGTCGCGTCGCTTTGGAACAGCGACGATGACTACACGGCCGCGACCATGGCCCACTTCTACGAGAACCTTCTCCAGGGACAGGACAAGGCCGAGGCACTCCGGCAAGCAAAACTCACACTGATGGAGGATCCACGGGTGGCCAACCAACCGGGACTTTGGGCACCGTTCGTACTGATCGGCGAATCCTAGAGACACCTGGCACCAGAGGCCCAGACCGGACCTAGCCGGCCGCCAGTTTCTCCACTTTCTGGTGCAGCCACTCGACGTAGTGCTCCTGCTCCGGCTTCATCAGCACGGACCGAAGCACAACAGTTTGGGTCTTATCCCTTCGAATGGGAGATTTGCCAAAGCGCACCCGCCGGGTAGGAACGCGGAGCGTACTCAGAAAGACGGGGTCATCGCCCGCCATGCCCCGCTCGAAAATGCTCTGACTGGCCTTGCTGACCTCACTCGCCGAAGCGGCACCTCCGGACGGGAAATAGGTCACGATATCGAGATCCGGCTCGCCGACGGGACTCAGCAGCTTGCTCTCAGCGAGCAGTTCCTGCCACTTGATGGCGGCACGGCGACAGGCCGCGAGGACTTCTCCGAGGCCTTCGCGTGTCAGCGGCAGTAGTCGAAGCGTCATCCAGAGGGCCCCAGCCGCAGCGCCGGCCCTGGAGCATTCCAGCGAAATCTCCCCGAGATGCAGCTTGTCAGACGTGAAGTAGGTGTAGGGGCTGTCGTGCTTGTAGAACCGCCCGACGGAAGGATCAGCAAAGAGCACGGCGCCGCAACCGTAGGGCTGAAGTCCATGCTTGTGGGGATCAACCACCACGGAGTCGGCTCGAGAGATCGCGCGAAGGTTGCGCCGCGTCTCGGCGGAGAGGAATTCGCTGGTACCGAGCAGGACATAGAACCCGCCGTACGCGCCATCTACGTGGACCCGAACGCCGTACTCCTGACAGGCCGCGACAATCTCGTCGATGGGATCGACCATGCCTTGACCGGTGGTCCCGGCGGTGGCCACAACCGTCCCCACGTTCCCATCGCGTAGGGCACGTCGAAGCGCAGAGACATCCATCCGGCCAGACTCATCGGAGGGCACCTTCCGCGTCGCTATCCCCAACACTTCGCACATCCGGCTGTGGGTGTAGTGCGCATCAGCACTGAAGGCGATGGACTTGCCGGGGTGGATGTTTCTGGCTACCCAGAGCGCCTCGATATTCGCAATCGTTCCCGAACTGGTCAGGTGCCCCAATGTGGGCTGACGAAGCGCAAACATGTCCGACAGGGCTCGGATCACTTCCAGCTCCATCTCGGCGGTGGCAGGCCCGCCATCCAGCGCGTGGTTGTTCGGGTTGATGCACATCGCCGCCACGTATCCGGCAATGGCTGCGGGATGGGGCGGCTTCAGCATCTGCCCGGCATACCGGGGGTGGAAGAAGGGATAGTTGTTCCTCAGCCTGCCGGTGTACTCGTCCAGAACACCGGCTACCTGGTCGGTATCAAGGTGGGTCGAAGCGTGTCGGTCATAGGGGCCAAAGCCGCCCTCCCACTTCCGGACCTCCCGGATGGCGTTGCCAATCAGTACTTCAAGATCCATCGGCTAGGCAGTCGTGGCGGACTCCGGTGCTGGAGCTCCCGAGTCCCGGGGTTTCCACGTTCGGTAGAGCACCACCCCGCCGATCACGAGAAACAGTACCGAAATCAGCTCGGCCTGTGTGATGGTCATGCCGAGGAATTCCATGGTGTTGTTGACGCGAATCTGCTCGATGATGAACCGCTCGATCCCAGCCAGAATCATGTAGAGCCCAAACAACCAGCCGGCCTGGTGCGCATGATCCCGGAGCTTGAACAGCACCACGAAAAGCAGCACGGCCATCGCGAATTCGTACAGCGGCGTCGGGTACACCGGTGCCGCAGACAGATCCACGCCCAGATGGTTGTTCGCGTAGTCCTCCGCCCACAGCCACATCGGCATCCAGTCGGGCTTGGCGGCGACGTTGGAGGCAATGCCCCAATCCCCATCGCCGGCCAGATGACAACCAATTCGCCCGACGCCGTA
>JABDJZ010000034.1 GCA_013003255.1 Rhodothermales bacterium | reverse complement strand
GTTCGAAGACGTCACTCGGGCGGCGGGAGTTGGCGGGTCGCCGACGACCATCGCCATGCAGGCCACCTGGTTCGACTACTACCACGACGGCACCCAGGACCTCTTCGTGGTGCACGACGGCTTCGCGGAAAGCCGACTGCACCGCAACTACGGATTCCTCCCCCTGATTGACCAGGCGCGCGCGACCAGTTTCCATGACATCGGCTCGGGCAACTCGATGGGAATCGCCTGGGGAGACGTGAACGGCGACGGCTGGGAAGACGTGTACATCACCCGAATCGGAGAGGCCGGGCTTTACATCAACCTGGCAGGCGATGGCTTCCTGCAGATTGAGGATGCCCTCGGTGCATGGCGAAACGGGATGGCGTGGGGCACCGTCTTCAGCGACTTCGACAACGATCTCGATCCCGACCTCTTCGTCGTCAACACCTCCGGCTACGACGGCACCGAGACACTCCTCTATGAGAACCGGAATGGCTGGTTTGTCGACCAGTCCCGAACGGCCGAGGCCTCGTTTTATGTCGAGACCCAGGGACTCGCCTCGTGGGACTTTGACCTGGACGGACACATGGACCTGGTCTTTCCTGGCCACGACGGGCCGGTGCGCGTACTGCGTGGGATCCCTGACAATCCGGGGAATTGGATAAAGGTCTCCCTCAAGGGTACCACCGCCAACCGGGAAGCCATTGGGGCGCGCGTGGAAGCTCGCGTGGGTGACCGCGTCGTGACCGGTTATGTGTCAGGAGGCGACAGCTTCTGCTCGCAGAGCGAGCCGGTGGTCCACCTGGGTCTGGGAGACGCCACGCGCGTGGACCAGTTGGTAGTCCACTGGGGCGGCAGCGCTATCGAGACTTTTGGTGCGCTTTCTTCGGGCAACCACGTCCTGGTGCAGGGCGCCGGGGCACCCGCCGGCACCTCCTCGGAGCCGACCCCTGAAATAGTCCAGGAAACGCCTCAATTGAGCGCTTTTCCCAATCCGGTGACCGCCGATACCAGATTAAGGGTGTCCCTTCCCCGGGCTGCCCAGGTGCGCATCAGCGTATTTGACATCCGGGGACGCGAAGTGGCCCTGGTGACTGAGAAGGTCCTGGCAGCGGGTACGTCAACCGTGGCCCTGCCTACCGACCTTCTTCGATCCGGGATTTACTTCGTCCGAATGGAAACCCGAACGGGAGTTGTGACTACGGCGGTTGCACAACTCCACTGACTCCGATCCGCTCTCCAGCCTATGCGATTCCTCGCTCCACTTTCGTTTCTCCTGATGGGTGCTGCACTGGCCTACATCGGCCTCAAGCCCCCGGTGGCCACACAACCTGTGGCTCCTGTGCAGAAGGTGGCAATCCTGGACCAGTTCGGTGTGGAGCCCGGCCAGCATGCCGTGGAGATCGAGACCATCAAGCGGGGTGACACATTTTCGGACCTGCTGGCCCCCTACTCCGTGAGCGGGGATGCCATTTCCAAGGTGGTCGAAGCCGCCCGACCCGTGTTCGACATCCGGAAGCTCCAGCCCGGCCGTGACCTCCACGTGTATCACTCGGCAGACTCCCTCCGCGAGGTCGCGCTGGCCATCTACGAGGCGGATCCGACCCAGTACGTGGTGTTCGATTTCGGCGACAGCCTGCACGCACGCGTCGTGCAGCGGACCGTCCGGACTGCCACCCGTTCAATTTCGGGTACCATTGAGCGTTCGCTCTACGAAACCCTCGAGGACCTGCGAGTCGACCCGTTCCTGGCCGTACGCATGTCGGAGGTCTATGCCTGGCAGATTGACTTCGGCCGCCTGCAGGTCGGTGACCGGTTTACCGTGGCGTTCGAGGAAAAGTACGTCCAGGGCGAGCGCATCGGCCTCGGGAAAGTGCTGGCTGCGACATTCACGCACGGCACCCGCAACTACGAGGCCTTTCTCTTTGCCGAAGGCGAGCGTGAGGAGTACTTCGACGGCGAAGGCAACAGTCTGAGGAAAGCGTTCCTGATCGCGCCTGTCGAATACAAGCGCATCAGTTCACGCTATTCGGGGCGGCGCTTTCATCCCGTCCAAAAGCGGTACAAGGCACACCTCGGGACGGACTACGCGGCCAACACCGGCACGCCCATTCACGCCACCGGCGACGGCGTCATAACCGATGCCCGCTACGGCCGCGCGAACGGCAATTTTGTCAAGATCCGCCACAACGGCACCTATTCGACGCAGTACCTGCACATGTCGAAGATCAAGTCAGGCATCAGGCCCGGCGTGGCCGTGAAGCAGGGACAAGTCATCGGATTCGTGGGATCTACCGGTCTCGCCCGGGGCCCGCACGTGTGCTACCGATTCTGGAAGAACGGGCAGCAGGTGGATCACCTCCGCGAGGACCTGCCCTCCGTGGATCCGCTGCCCGAAGCCGCCATCGCCGACTTTGAGATTCACCGCGACAAGTGGCGGGCACACCTCATGGCTCAGGAGCCAGTTCTCACACGAGGTGCCTCGGCCGGGCTTGCGCCCGGGCTCTAGTCTGCCGCGTAAGTCATCAGCGAATCCGTTCCCAGATAGCGGCCCTCGCTGTTCGTGTACCAGTGGATGGAGCGCGTGAGGCGCATTCCGTCGGCCTCTACCAGTCCATCGTAGTCGATGTACTCGCCGTCATTGGCCGCCTCGTCATGGTAGAACCTGCTCCCCACCATCTCCGCGGTCTCGGGGTCGAAGTAGAAGTACCAGATGTCGGATCCCACCTCGGGATCGTAGGTCACCTTGATCTGCTGGACGGGCTTATCCAGGAACGTGGTGTCCGTCACCGAAGGATGGATCACGGTGCCGTCATCCTTGAGCTTCATCGGCATCCCGTGCATGAACGCGTAGTACTCCCGCCACCAGGCCAGTCCATCCGGACATCCCAGGCGGTACCGCTGCGTGTGGGTTGAGTCCGGGATGACCCCGTTGACGGTAGCCGCGCAGTTCTCCGGATCGAGGTATCCCTCGACCACGTCCTCGCCCCGGTCCTGACGCACGCCGAAGGAATTGGCCACCGGATCCAACCGCATGCTGGTCATTCGGACAAATCCGTCAGGGCGTTTCTCCCCGAGATCAATGCGATGCGCCCGGCCATACCAGTGCCCATCCGGGTCGTGGAAGGCGATGCTGCGGTCCACCAGTTGTTCGGCGGCGGATCGCGTGTCGGGCGGGGTGCATCCGGTTGAGAGGATCAGAATGGCGAGGACGATTGGGGAGTTGCGCATGGTCCTGGGTGTCCGGTTTGGGGGTCGGAGCAAACGAATGCCCGGTCGCTGTCTGGCGCTCGTGGCCCGTTTCTCAATATCGGGCGTGCGCCGGAATGCGTCGCGCGGCGAAACGTAGGCGTCCCCACGGTGTCGAAGGGCCATGCAACCCGTCTACGTCCATTCGATCGCCACACGCACCCCACCGCACGCCTATTCGCAGGAAGCGGCCGGCGAAATGCTCGGAGGGCAACTCGAACCTGGAAGTACGGGCCAGCGACTCTCGCATCGGATCTACCGGAGCTCGGGAATCGATCAGCGCCATTCCGTGATTTCCGGGTATCTCCCCGGACAGGGCGATGGCCTCTTCTTTGAGCGCGAATCCGGCGACTTCCTCTCCCCGTCCACCGGATCCCGGAACGACAAGTACGTAGCTGCGGCCAAGCCGCTGTTCGTTGATACCGCGCGGGCGGCGCTGGATGCGTCGGGTTTCGAGGCTTCCGCCGTGACCCACCTCGTGACGGTCTCCTGCACCGGATTCTTCGCGCCTGGTCCGGACTACTACATCGTGCGTGACCTTGGGCTGCGCGAATCCACCGAGCGGTACCACATTGGCTTCATGGGCTGCTTTGCGGCGTTTCCTGCGCTCCGGATGGCGGCTTCGT
>JABDJZ010000527.1 GCA_013003255.1 Rhodothermales bacterium | reverse complement strand
GGCCCTTGGCTACTCGAACCTGTCGGTGGGGCTGCACTACGCCCAGCTCATGCTGCTCGTCGTCGCGCTCGGCACGGGGCTCGGCGTCGTGGTGGGCGGCGCGCTCGGTGACGCGTTGCTGGGCGTGTATCACGAGTACTTCCGGTTCCCGGAGCTCACGTTTGCGATCGAGCCGCGGCAAGTCGTCATCGCGGCGATCATGGCCACGGCCGCGGGGTCGATCGGCACGTTCTTCGCCGTGCGCCGTGCCGTGGCGCTGCCACCGGCCGAAGCCATGCGCGCAGAGCCCCCGGCATCCTTCAGGCCGGGCGTGTTTGAGCGGCTGGGGTTGGGATCCATGCTCCCCACAGCGGCCCGCATGATCCTGCGCAACGTGGAGCGAACGCCTGTCCGCAGCGCGCTGTCCATCATTGGCGTGTCCTTTGCGACGGCCATTCTGGTGATCGGCATGTTCATGTTCGACGGCGTCGACCGCATGATGGATCTGCAGTTTGGCCAGACGCAGCGCGAGGACCTCGCCATCTCATTCAACCGACCCCTCGCCCCGCGTGTGACCCACGAACTGGCCCGGCTGGAAGGGGTGACGCAGGTCGAAGGCTTCAGGAGCGTGCCGGTGCGTCTACGGAACGGGCACCTGTTCCAGGATTCGGGCATTCTCGGACTTCCGATGGATGCGACACTTCGCCGCGTCACGGCCTCCAGTGGCCGGGTGCAGCCCCTGCCGCCAGAGGGAATCGTGTTGAGTGACCTGCTGGCGGAGCGACTCGATGTTGGTCCCGGAGATTGGCTGGAAGCGGAGGTCCTTGAGGGGCGGCGTCCGACACGGTCCGTTCCAGTGGCAGGGATCGTGGAGGACTTCATCGGCCTCGCGGTGTACATGGACCTCAATGCATTGAACCGATTGGTGGGGGACCGCTCACTTTCGGGTGCCCTGCTGGCGGTGGATGACGGTCACCGCGGCGCACTGAACAGTCGACTCAAGCGGACGCCGGCGGTCGCCAGCGTGGCCTCCCCGGATCAGACCCTGGCCAGCTTTCAGAAGCAACTGGATGAAGGACTCCTCATCAGCGTCTTCTTCATCCTCGGGTTTTCCGGCGTGATCGCGCTGGCCGTGATTTACAACGGGGCCCGGGTAGCGCTTTCCGAGCGGGGACGCGAACTGGCCAGCCTTCGCGTGCTGGGGTTTACCCGCCGCGAGGTAGCCGTCCTGCTGCTTGGTGAGCAGGGCATCACCACCCTGGCGGCCATACCACTCGGGTGTTTGCTCGGGTACGGGCTCGCGGCGGCCGTCGCAGCAGGTATCCGGACGGATGCGTACCGTATCCCCTTCGTGGTCAGCACCAACACGTTCCTGCTGGCGGCCGGCATCACCATTCTGGCTGCGCTGATGAGCGGCCTGATTGTCCGAAGGCGGTTGGATCGAATGGACCTGATCGAGGTCCTGAAAACGCGCGAATGAGCATGAGCAAGCGAACTGTCTGGATTTCCATTGGAGTCGTCGTGATCCTGGCCATCGTACTGGCATTAGGACTGGGCGGGAGCGGCCTGAGCGTAGAGACCGACACAGTGGAGTCGCGAACCATTCGGGTGGTGATTTCTGAGGAGGGCCAGACCCGTGTGGTGGACCGATACGCCATTGCTGCGCCCGTTTCGGGCATGCTGGATCGGATAGAGCTGCGGGAGGGTGATGTCGTGGAAATGGGAGACGAGCTGGCGAAAATCCGTCCTTTGCCCTCCGACTCGCGGAGCAGACAGGTGCTGCAAGCCGGACTGCAGGCCGCGCTGGCCCGCCGCAGTCAGGCCGAGATACAGGTTGAACAAAGCACGGCGCAGCTCGCGCAGGCCGAGCGGGACCTCGGGCGGATCCGGTCCCTGGCCCGCGACAGCATCATCAGTCGCCAGGAGCTCGAGGCCGCCGAACTGGGGCTTGAGTCTGCTCGTCAGGCGCAGGCCGCCGCCCGGGCCACGCTTGCCGGCGCCGGGGCGGATGTTTCCGCGGCCCGCGCCTCGCTCTCGGGAAGCGACCTCGGAGGATCGGGACGCCCATTGGTCATCCGGGCACCGGACGCGGGTCGTATTCTGCTCATTCCGGAGCGCAGTGAGCGCGCGGTTGCGGCCGGCACACCCCTCATGGAACTCGGCAATGCGGACGCACTGGAAATCGTAGTGGACGTGTTGTCAGAGGACG
>JABDJZ010000007.1 GCA_013003255.1 Rhodothermales bacterium | reverse complement strand
GCTCAGGGCACCTTCTGGCTATCCGAATCTCCCGAGAGACCGTCGTTTGGCTGGGGCGCAAACAATCGCAGGATCTGCACCTGGGCCTACCTGAGAAATCTGGAGACCGGCGAGGTCACCGCGCATTTCAACACCCACCTGGATCACGAAAGCCAGGACGCGCGGGTGAACGGCATCGCGCTCATCCTCGAGCGAATGGAGCAGAGTCCCCACCCGACCGTCCTGACCTGTGACCTCAACTTCCTGGAGGGATCGCTGATCTACGAAACCCTCGAGGACTCAGACCTGACCGATGCCAAGTTCGAGGCTGAAGTGACCCTGCCGTTCGCCACCATCAACTGGTTCGCCACCACAGAGAACACCGGGGTGGTGATCGACTTTGTGTTCGTGGAGGAAGGCGAGTTCGAGGTCAGGAAGTACGAAGTCGATGCCTCATGGAGGCACGCCGGGCTGCCGGTGTCGGATCACTATCCGGTGATTGTGGACCTGGAGTTGCGGCGGTAATCCTTAGGAGGTCAGGCTCTGCGTGGATGCGAGGTCCCTCCACCCCAGGTAGTGCACGCCATCGCGTTCCGCGCCGTACACTGCCTTGAGGGGTTGTGCATGGACACAGACCCAACCCAATCACTACTCCGGTTACCGCCATGTCCGAGCTAGTCCCGTGCCCCGCCTGCAAAAAGGAAATCAACGCTCGGGCCAAGATCTGCCCCAAGTGCGGGAAGAACATCGCGGCCCTGAACGCTCACGCGCGGCCCGGTGGTGGACATCAGGGTGGGCAAAAAGGCAAGGGAGGATCGGCGCAGCCTCGTCAGGAGCGCTCGGGCGCCGCTCGACGGACAGCGGGGTAGGCGGGTAGTCCTGGCCCTAATTGACCGTCTGTGGATCTATCCGCGCCGGCGTGGCCTCGCCGGAGATGATCGTCGTCGCTCCGGCTGCAATGGCGCGGATGGTCGCGGTCAGATGCGGGATGTCCAACGTCTCTACATGATCGGACACCTGGTGGTAGTCGGGGTCGACGTCGATCGGCGTGGTTGACAGCGTGTGCGCCGGGACGCCCAGGCGGGCCAGCGTGGCGTTGTCGGATCGATAGAACAGATTCTGGTTCGGATACGGATCCGCGTAGAAACTGAACTCGGTGCCTTCCACGGCGCTCTGCAGGATCGCTCCGAAATCGCTCCGGTCGAAGCCCGTGATCCAGGCGGTGTTCGGTCCCTCCACCGCGCCCTTCCCAATCATCTCGATGTTGAGCATCGCGACGATCTCGTCCGGGTTCATCTGGCTGGAAAAATGGCGCGAACCGTAGCCGCCCACCTCTTCGGCTGTGAAGGCCACGAAGACCATCGTCCGCTCCTGTCTGGGCATGGCTTCGAAGTAGTGGGCCAACTCAATGACCGCGGTTGTCCCCGACGCGTTGTCATTGGCCCCGTTCGCGATTGAATCTGCGTCCGCGGAGTCCCCGGGGCGGATTCCGATGTGGTCGTAGTGGGCAGAGAACAGCACAACCTCGTCCGGCCGGCGGCCCGGGATCACGCCGACTACGTTTGCAAGTTCGAGCTCTTCGGTGGCGGCGGTCCCTGTTACCGAGTAGCCCGATCGAATCGTCTGGTCTGTCAGGACCATGACCAGGCTGTTGCCGCGGCCTCCGGACTCAAGTGAGCGTGTCGGCCTTCCCAGAAAGCCCGCTATGCGGCCGAAGGTCTCTGCGTGTGCCGGGTGTACGAGCAAGAGCGCGTCGCCCGTGTTTCTGGCCGTACGCCAGGCACCCGTCAGGTCATCCTCCGCCGAGACCACCACGGGCTCTGGCCCGGAATCGGGGGCCCAGTTGACGTCGGCCGACAAGCTGGCGGCTACATCCGTTTGCTCCGCCCCGTTCAGCGCGACGATGACGTCCCGAGCAGTAGTGGAGTAGACGGGGAATCGCTGCAGGTAGCCCTCTGCACCTCCGAACGTTTCCAGGCCGATGTCCTCAAACTCGCCTGCGATGAAATCCGCTGCTCGATCCGCATCGGGCGAAAACGCAGCCCGTCCTCGCATGTCATCAGACGCCAGGGTGGAGATCACGCGCTCAACACGCTCCTGACTGATTTCGGGCTGCGCACAGGCTGCCAGGAGAAGTGAGAAGACCAGGATGGAGAGGCGCATGGTGGGGCGGGAAATGAATCTTGCGGTGCGTAAAGCTAACCCGCCAGCGCCGGAACCGGTCCGGGCTGAGTCCTCCTGCACGGACTACTCAAGGACGAAGGGAAACAGGTCCAGCGGGAAGGAAATACGTCCTTACGGAGGCACTCCGCGTGGGAATACCGGGGCGTATTCCACTCCCACGGCGCAGCGAGTTTACTCCGGGCGGAAAAACGCGGCAGTAGTCCACTCCCGCGGCGCAAAATCGGCTGAATACATGGAAAAGGGGGCCTCGATCGGATGTCACCCCTAGCGGCCAGCGGCGGCGGCTTGACCGTACCTCGCTACGGACGAACCGGCGCGGCCGGGCTGGGCCGCGGCAGAGCCGCAGGGCCGCCGCAGGCCGCCTGGCCGCCGCAGAGC
>JABDJZ010000623.1 GCA_013003255.1 Rhodothermales bacterium | reverse complement strand
GTCGGAAGGCTGAGCGTGGTCGGAGCGGTTGTCCTGGAAGGGACGGGTCTCCAGGTGTCCGGGTCGACGCAGGAACCTCGCCTCTGTCCTACCGGAACCGATCCGTGGTTTCGCGCGCACCGTCGCGGCATTCGGGCCACGACCGCTGATTGCCGTTCTGGGTCAGTCCCAGCTCGCGACGGGCCCGGGACATGGGCTCGCCCTCGGAGGCCAGGTAGGTCAACATGGCGGTCAGGGTCGCGTTGTCCAGGAGGTCATCCCACGCCACCTTGTCGAAGGTGTCACGGTTGGTGTGCCACGTGGCATTGAAGTAGTCCATCCGGGCGGACGACAGGCTGAAAGCCGGAGCTCCGGCGCAGATGAACGCGGCGTAGTCGCTGCCTCCGCTGCCGGGTGACCCGGGGACATTGAGGTCGATGTCCCCAACCAACTCGCTGGGCATTCTGGCGAACCAGTTGGCAAAGCGCCCGCCGGCATCCACCAGGCCTTGTGTCGAAATGCTGCTTACGCGGCCCGTGCCGTTGTCCTGGTTGAGCACGATCTGGAGGTTGTCGACAATCTCCGGATGGTCGGCGGCGAAAGCCCGGGAGCCATTCAGACCCTGTTCCTCGCCGCTCCACAGGCCAACCATGATGGTCCTCTTCGGATTGGGCAGCACCTTCTTCAGGACTCGCATGGCCTCCATCATGACCACCGAGCCGGTTCCGTTGTCGGTCATGCCTGCTCCGCCATCCCACGCGTCATAGTGGGCCGAAAGCAGCACCACTTCCTCCGGCAGTTCCGAACCCTCGATGCGCGCGATCACGTTGTAGACCGGCACCTCGCCGAGGTCCCGCGATACCGCGTTCGCACTCAGCATCGGCTCGTCGCCGTTTTCGGCCAGGCGGTAGACCAGCCCATAGTCCTCGCAACTCAGATTGAAGGCAGCGGCCTGCCGGTTCATCGCACCGCGGAAGGAATAGGTCAACGGAAAGATGCGGTCCGTACCGCGTGCTCCCGTCCAGTAGTTGGTAATGAATCCGGCGGCGCCGTTGGCCTCGAGGGCATCGATGACCTCCTGCGTTGAGTAGCCGAGCCCGGCTACACGCATGGTCCAGGCGCTCCGCGTGGCTTCCCGGGCCTCAGCCACGGCTTCGGCCGCGCCTTCCCGGCCCACTTCCTGCCAGACATTCGCTGGGCGGCAACTGGCTTCAGGCGCCGAAAGGAGAATGAACTTGCCACGGGCGCTTGGTACCCAGGCATCGAAGGCCTCGCGACCATCGGCTTCCGGCAGAATGGCCACACCGCCTGACTGCGGGCCATCAGTTCCAACGCTCCAGGGCAGCATGACAGCCTCCAGAGAGCGGACTCGCGGAGACACGAGGTCCATGTGCGATATCCCGCGTTCCCATCCTCTCCAGGTGCCGTAGGATTCCTTGTCGGCCTCGACGCCCCAACCACGGAAGGTCTCGACCGCCCAGTCAACGGCGGCCTGGTGGGTCGGTGACCCGGTGAGTCGCGGCCCAATCGAGTCGGTCAGGGTTTGGGCCAGGCTGTAGAGGTGGGAATTCTCGCGGGCCTCGGTCCAGATGGCTTCCAGAGTTTCGTCGCCGGTAGGAAACGTCTGGGCGGCAGCGGGGCCGACCATCAGGAGCGTGAGCAGCACGGCAGGGGACAGGCGCATCGGGGCATCGGAGTTGGTGAGCCCTCAAGATAGAAATACCCCAGACCTTAGGCGCCGGTGATTCCTGTAATTGAGGTCTCGTCCTGCGCCGTCTGGCACCCCTGACTCCAACCTCAGCGAGCGACGACCATGCGGCGGGTAAACACGCGGTGATCCAGGTGGAACCGGTAGAAAAAGACTCCGGGACTCAGACGCGAGACGTCGACGGGTACCCTGTACGGCCCGGCCGCCAGGCGTCCGTCCTGGACCACCAGCACGGTGCGACCCATCAGGTCGACGATCTCCAGTCGCACGGTGGCCTCCATCGGGAGGCTGAACTGAAACACGGTTTCGTCAGCCGCGGGGTTCGGATAGGTTTGCGACAGTCCTAGGGGTGGGTCAGGGCCTTCGGGCGCCGGGTCTCCGGGCTGGACCGAAGGGGCAAGCAATGCAGGCGCTACCGAGCGGACGTGACTTGCGGCCGCGCGGAGTCGGGACACCGAATCCAGCCGGTCACTTCCCCGGGTCCATAGCACGGCAAATGCCACCTCCTGGGGCTCGCCCGCCCTCAGTGTGAATGGTCCCAGATTCATCTGGTACCGGACATCGTGGGGCGCCATGCGAGTCCCCGTCCCATTGGTGTTTTCGGCCGACCAGTACTCCGAGCGGACTGGGTCACCGGAGAAGCAGAACCGGGTTTCGGGTTTGGCCGGGTCTCTGTCGTCCCAGTAGTCTCCGCCGACGCGCTCCGGACTCCCGTCTCTCAGAAGACCCTGCAGCGCGTAGTAGAAC
>JABDJZ010000618.1 GCA_013003255.1 Rhodothermales bacterium | reverse complement strand
CTATTCGACGCTGCCAGCGGCATGAGTCGACTGATCACGGTGTCGACGTCCGTGGCCTCGGCGGACCAGCGGCGAGGCAGGGCCGGCCGGCTGGGGCCGGGGACCTGTTACCGATTGTGGACCCGGGTGGATCACGCGGCCCGCAAGCCGTTTGATGAGCCCGAGATCCTTCAGGCCGACCTGGCCTCCATGGTCCTGGAACTCGCCGTCTGGGGGACGAGAGAACCTTCGGCACTGCGCTGGCTGGACTCGCCACCTGACCCGGCGGTGGAGTCTGCACGGGAACTCCTGATGCAACTCGGCGCGCTGACGCCAGGAGGCCCGACTCCTCAGGGCCGGAAAATGAACCGACTGGGGATGCATCCCCGCCTGGCCCATCTGGTGAACGAAGGCGCCCGGAGAGGACTCACGGATCTGGCCGTCAGGCTGGCGGCACTGCTTGAGGAAAAGGACGTGCTTCGCGGGTACCCCTCCGAGTTGCCCACCGACCTTCGGTTGCGGGTCGAGCTACTTTCCGATGGAAGCCGGCGCAGCGTGCTCGGTGCTGTGGTGGACGGTGGAGCAGTTCGTCGCGTCCGCAAGCGGGCCGGTGAAATCGGGCGTCGCGTGGGAGCGACGACAGGACCCGACCGCAAGGGACCGGGTGCCGCACACGGGCGCCGCAGTGGATCACAGGCCGGGGGAAAGGCCGGCATGGACCCCGCCGCCGTCGAGCACACCGGCGTCCTCTTGGCCGCCGCCTACCCGGACCGCCTGGCCCAACGCATTCGCGACGGGCACTTCAGGCTTCGAAACGGCCGGCCCGTCACCATCCCCGAAAACGACCCGCTGGCATCGGAGCCCTTCCTGGCGGTAGCCACGGTGGGCGGCGGGCAGGACCGCCACCGCGCCTTCCTGGCGGCACCGATATCGGCGGAAGAAATCGAGGAAGCATTCCAGGCGGACATCACCACGGCTGACCACGTCTACTGGGATGAGGCAAGTGAGCGCGTTCACTCCGTGCGGCGGCGGGCGCTGGATTCGGTGGTTCTGGCTGAAGCGCCGCTGAGCAAGCCGGATCCTGCAGCCACAGCCAGAGTCCTGCTTGAGGTCCTGAGAAACCGGGGTGCGCAACTCCTGCCCTGGGACCGGAAGACCCGGCAGCTTCAGGACCGACTGGCGTTCCTTCACCGACGCGAGGATTCGCGCTTTCCGGACCGAAGCGACGACGGCCTGCTTGGCGGCGAACTCCTGCTCCCCTATCTCTCCGGGATGACCCGGCTCTCAGACCTGCGCCGCCTGGACCTCCATGAAATCCTGCTCTCGGACCTCGACTGGCCGATGCGCCAGGAATTGGACATGCAGGCTCCGACGCACCTGACCGTTCCTTCGGGCTCCCGCGTTCCGCTGGACTACTCCGACCCCGAGTCCGTGGTACTGGCCGTTCGTCTCCAGGAGGTTTTTGGCCTCACCGAGACGCCGCGCGTGGCCGGTGAACCCGTCACCATGCGTCTCCTTTCGCCCGCACAGAGGCCGGTGCAGATCACGCAGGACCTTGCCGGATTCTGGGCAACCAGCTACTTCGACGTCCGAAAGGACCTTCGCGGACGCTACCCCAAACACTACTGGCCGGAGAATCCGCTGGACGCTACACCAACCGCGGGGGCCAAGCCTAGAAAACGATGAGAAGGAAGGCCCCCGGCAGCGCAATGGGTGTGGTCGATGGTTATTCTGATTCCGACTCGTTCAACCTGCTGTAGCGTGTCCGACGAACCCCATAACGCCAAGGCCTCCACGGCCCGGATCGAGCTGGCCTTCGCCATCCTGGCCGGCCTCTTTCTCCTGACGTCGTGGGTGCTGGACCGGTGGACAGCGACGCCGGAGTGGGCCACGCTCACGGGGTACGTGATCTCGTACCTGTTCGGCGGCTGGTTCGCCCTGATCGAGATGTCCCAAAGCCTGCGGCAGGGCAAGTTTGACATCGATCTACTGATGCTGGTGGCGGCCGCGGGTGCCGCTGCCCTTGGGGCCTGGGCCGAGGGAGCACTGCTGCTGTTCCTGTTCAGCCTGGGACACGCGCTTGAGCACTATGCCATGGGTCGTGCCCGCCGTGCCATCGAGGCGCTTGGGGCGCTGGCACCCGAGACGGCCCTGGTCCGCCGCGGTGGCAAGGAGGTGGAAGTCTCCGTGGAAGCACTTGAGGTTGGCGACGTGGTCCTGGTCCGACCCAACGAAAGGATGCCGGCAGATGGCTTCATCCTTACCGGCGAGAGCGCCGTCGATCAGGCCTCCGTCACGGGGGAGAGCGTGCCGGTTGACAAGTCCCCTGTGCCCAACGCCGATGCCGCGGCGGCCGATCCGCAGTCGGTCGCCAAGGCGCACCGCGTCTTCGCCGGCACCATCAACGGGTTGGGAGCGCTGGAAGTCCACGTGACCCGGCGGGCCTCGGAGAGCATGCTCGCCCGCGTGGTCCAGATGGTGAACGAGGCGGAATCGCAACGGTCGCCCACCCAGCGTTTTGCCGAGCGATTCGAGCGTGTATTCGTCCCCATTATCCTGGGGTTCACCTTTCTGCTGCTCTTTGCCTGGGTGATCATCGATGAGCCGTTCTCGGCCAGTTTCTATCGGGCGATGGCCGTCGTGGTGGCCGCCAGTCCGTGCGCCCTGGCCATTGCTACGCCGAGCGCCGTCCTGAGTGCGGTGGCGCGGGCGGGGCGTGGCGGCGTCCTGGTCAAGGGCGGAGGGCCGCTCGAGAACCTCGGCGTGCTCAGCGCCATTGCCTTTGACAAGACCGGGACCCTCACGGAAGGGCGGCACCGTGTCACGGATGTCATCCCGGCAGCGGGTGTCTCCGAAGAGGAACTCCTCGTGACAGCTGCGGCCGTGGAGCGCTTGTCTGATCACCCACTGGCGCGCGCCGTCGAAGCACACGCGGAGGGCATGGATCTGCCTGAGGCGACCGACCTCACGAGTATGACCGGGCTCGGTGTACGGGCCCGACTGCAGGGCGAGGACGTGTTCGTAGGCAAGGATGATCTGTTTGAACAGGGGCAGACACCGCGCATCCCGGAAGAGCTCGCCGAGACGGTTTCGCGCCTGGAGCAAAGCGGCCGCACCACTATGGCCGTGCTCAAGGGAGGTCGCTTCCTGGGGGCCATTGGCTTGATGGATACGCCGCGGGAATCCGCCCGCAAGACCATTTCCGACCTCCGGAGTCTGGGCATCCACCGGATGATCATGATATCCGGGGACAACCAGCAGGTGGCCGATGCGGTGGCTGCCGAGGTCGGCCTCGACGAGGCCTACGGAGACCTGATGCCGGATGACAAGGTGACCTCCATCCGGTCGTTGGTGAAGGACGAAATGGTGGCGATGGTCGGAGACGGCGTCAATGACGCGCCGGCCATGGCCAATGCCACCGTGGGCATTGCTATGGGGGCGGCCGGATCCGACGTGGCCCTTGAAACCGCGGACGTCGCGCTGATGGCGGACAACCTGTCCAGGCTGCCCTTCGCGGTGGGACTCTCCAGAGCCACGCGGCGAATCATTCGACAGAACGTCTGGATCAGTCTGGGCATGGTCGCGGTGCTTATTCCCTCGACCCTGCTAGGACTGTCTATCGGGCCGGCAGTGGCACTGCACGAGGGGTCAACGCTGGTGGTGGTGCTCAACGCGCTGCGATTGCTGGGCTACTCCGAGGGGTGATGGACGGCCTGGCCGGGCCAGGGACCCGGCCGTCCCCAGCCGGCCTCCTGGCCGCACCCGGCGCTAGAACCGGTACCCCAGTCCCAGACGAAATGACCGGGGTGCACCCGGCGTAAAGTGCAGTTCCTCCACGGGCTGCGGCTCTCCCCGTAGGCGCGACTCGGTGGCGAACTGGGCTTCGTTCCACTCAGCATCCATCACGTTCAGCAGGGCTGCATCAATGGACACGTCGCCGATCCGGTAGCCCAGGTTCAGGTTGACCAGGGTCTGGGGGGCGGCCTCAAGGGATGCATCCTCCACCAGCGGCCGCGCTCCGATGTGGACGGCGCGCAGGGTAGCATCCACCGCGCCGAAAAGGCGAGCGTTCACGGAGCCCGAAGCCGTCATTCGAGGTGCGAGCGGGATGCGATCCTCACCGGCCGCGGCATTCTTGTACCGACCTTCAGCGTGGGTAAGGTCTGCGGTGATTGAGAGAGAAGGTGACAGTTGAACGGCGCCCGAGAGGTCAAACCCGGTCCGGCGTGTTGCGCCGCTTACTTCGGTAGTGCCCGCATCGCCCACAAAGACCAGCTCGGACTCCAGGTCCATGGTCCAAAGCGTAGCGGCCAGGCTAACCTGTTCCACGGGTCGAAGCCTCAGGCCGAGCTCGTTGCCCCATGCCCGGGCCATTGGGGTAGCTTTCTGGGGCGATCGAATGACACTTCGGGCGTCGTTTGAATGGAAGCCTGCTCCGCTGGAAAGGAAGAGATCGGCGCGCCGGTGAGGTGACAGGACCAGCGATGCCTTGGGGCTGAACATGGTGGCTGTCTCGCGGGACCACGCGGAAGCGGACGCAGAGCCATCGTGAGCCCCGCCCGAGGCGGACGCTGCGCGATCGCGGACCTCAAAGGCAAATCGATCCACACGGGCGCCGGCGCTCAGTCGAACCCGGGGACCAAACAGGGCCGTCCACTGGCTCCATGCGGAAACCGACTGCTGTTGGACGTCCGCGTGATCCAGGGTGGAAAGTCGATCCCGATCCGGGCTCTGCCACAGACCCACGGTGGCCGCGTCGGCACGTGAGGCCACGCCGTGCGCACCGGTCACCAGCAACCCGCCCGGCTGCATCCGATGCGTGTAGGTAGCTGATCCGCCGCCCATCAGGCGGTCATCTTCCTGCTCAATCATGTCTCCGCGCGCCGGATCCTCCAGGAAGAAGGTGAAGTCCGAGAACAGACGGAACGTGTACCGACTCAGGTATCCCTCTACAGACAGGGTCCCGTTGCCCACCGCTCGATCGGCTCTGGACGTAATCCAGGTTCTCGAGGTGGATCCGCCTTCGTTGTCGGTGATGGCGCCGAATCGGTTGATCCGGCCTTGCTCAACAGCGCGCACGGGGATTTGACCGGATGCCGTCCACTCGGCCCGGTAGCTTCCACCGCTGACGGTGAGACCCACGCCGTCTCCAAGGTCCCAGTTGGTCCGGGCAAACACGTGACGCCGGTCCAGATCCTGAGGGGATTCGAAGGGGCCGTCTCCTCCTTCAAGGGAGGCTGCCACGTATCCAGCGTTTCCCGGTAGCGCAATCATGCCGAGTGCCCGACGGGAGTTGAAGGAGCCTGCATCCAGACGGATCTGGCTGGACTCGAGGGTCGACCGCGTCTTGAAGCTGATCGATCCGGCGGTGGCCAGATCACCCTGGTCTGCCGTGTGCGGCCCTTTTTCCACCCGGACGGCCTCAACGGTCTCTGGAATGAAGAAGTGCAGGTCCGCGTATCCCTGGCCGTGGCCGTGGGACACCAGGTTGATGGGCATGCCGTCCAGGGACAGCGCCACATCGGTGCCGTGATCGGCATCAAAACCGCGCAGGAACAACTGCTCTGCCTTGCCGCCGCCGGCATGCTGACTCGCTATCAGGCCAGGGACCAGTTCGAGCAGTTCCGGTGAGCTCCTCCGCGGCCTGCCCGACAATTCCGCGGAGCGGAGCGTGACGGACGAGGAAGAGACCGGGAAGCGGGTTGCCTCGGTGGTTATCTCCCCAAGGTCGACGGTCTGCTCGACCAGCGTGAAGTCTGCTCCGGTCTTTGCTCCTGCTTCCACCCTCACAAGTCGGGTAACGTTCTCGAAGCCAATGAACCTGGCTTCCAGTTGGTACTCTTCGGGCTGCAGCCCTGGAATTTTGAAGCGGCCGTCCATGTCCGAGAGAGCGCCACGAAGCGTCCCGTGAACGATCACCTGAACCGCCGGGATGGGCTCTCCGCGTTCGTCGGTGACAACCCCGTGGATGGAGCCAGTCTCCGAGAGATCCGTCCCGACGGCGAAGGCATCCGCGCCTGGCGTGGTGGTGCCGGAAACACCAGCCGCGGTGCCTGCCGCCAGGATTATCGTAAGGCAAAGGGTCTGAATCAGATTCTTCATTGGTCTACCCCGCCAGGCTCAGCGGCCCGGCACTCACAAGCGCGCGGGCTTCGCGCGCCGCCGAGGGCGACTCAATGTGAAGTCCTTCTTCCAGCGCCTGCTCCATCAGATCCAGACCCGTTGCGGTCTGACCGGCCGCCAGATAGATATGGCCGGCCCTGAAGGAGAGCTTGGCGTCTCCGTTCTCAAACCGCATGGCGTGGTCGATGTAGGGAAGGGCCTGCTTCGGCCGGTCCAGCTTGTGCAGCACCCAGGCGTACGTCTCATTGGCGTGCAGATGGTCCGGTCGGCGGCTGATCTCCAGGCTGGCAAGCCAGAGGGCATCGTTCAGGTTCTTCTCCTCGTCGGCGTAGAAGTCAGCCTTTTCCATGTTGACGACTTCGCCCATGGCCTCGGCTTCTTCCAGCCCGGCCTCAATGGCCTCGACGGCCTTGGCGTAGGATTCTTCGTCGCCAATCGCCTGGTAGACCTCGGCAGCGAGTTCCTCGAAACCGGCGCCCGGCGCAAGGGCCGTGGCCTCTTCAATCAGGATCCGGGCTTCGTCCGTGCGGCCCTCAATCAGCCGCAGATGGGCCAGTCCTTCCAGTGCTCTGGTGTATCCGGGTGCCTCTTCGATCAGCCCCTTCAGGATGCGTTCGGCTGCAGCGTTATTACCTTCGGCCAGTGCCATCGCGGCGAGCTGGTAGAGCGCCCAACTGCGACCCTCTGAACCCTGCACACCTGCCTGTGCGGCCATCTCCATGGCGCGAATGGCGCCCTCGGAGTCGCCAAGCAGTTCTCTCAGGTAGGAGGCGCGGGAGTAGCTGGAAAGGTCCGGGCGGCGAGCCAGCATCTCGTCCATGGCCTCAACGGCCTCATCATAGCGGCCAAGCTCAACCAGAGCATCGACCAGCGTGCCGTAGTTGTAGGCGTGACCCGGTGCCTCGGCAATCAGTTCGCGAGCGATGGCCTCGGCCTCTTCGAACCGGTGAAACTTGTTCTGCAGGGTGCCCATCAGGACGCGGGCCCGGTAGTCGTTGGCGTCGAGGTCCAGCGCCTTGTTCAGCTGCGCCTCAACCTTGGGAACGTAGAGCGCCTCGTTGGCGGTCTCGCGGGCCTGTAGCAGGTAGAATTGTGCCAGATCAACGTATCCGTCGACCCGCTCTGGCCGGCGGGTAATGTTCTCAATGTATGCGGCCTCGGCGTTGGCACTGCCGGCCACACGGGCTGAGGCGGTCAGGATGGTGCCCTGCGAGGGCAGCTCGACGCGGTCAGCGCCGAAGAAGAAGGCGGCGGCGGCTCCAAGAAGCAGGATGCCGAGCGCGATGCGTAGGGTGTTTTTCATGGCAGAAGAGGTGCTGCGATGCGGAGATTCAGTGCGGTTGGCTGGCCTGGAATCGTCACTGCGATCGATGGCCGGCGTGGGGCTGAGCCCCCGAGATGGTTCGAGTCCCGCATCGCTGGGAGGCGCCCCGTCGGGCGCCCCCCTTTGGTTGCGATGCGTCTCTCCCCCTCTTACTTCACCAGGAGTGCCTGGCGAACTGCCGTGGTTTGTCCGGCAGATTCGATGCGGTAGAAGTAGGCGCCTGAGGGGAGTCCCTCTGCGTTCCACTCAACCGAGTGGGTGCCCGCGGCGTGCGAGCCGTCGACCAGCGTCTCTACGAGACGTCCCTGGACGTCGTAGACCCGGATGGCCAGGGGACCGGTAGCGGTCGCCTTGTACTCAATCCGCGTGGAAGGATTGAACGGGTTCGGGTAGTTCTGCTCGAGCTGGTAGCTGTCCGGGACCCCGATGTTGAGGAAGCCGGAGTTGACGCTTGTCGACGTCACGGTTCCCGGGGACTGGGCCGTCAGCTGTTTCACGTAGTCGTAACCACGGTGCGGCTCGGCCTGGTACGGGAAGGAGCTCAGCAGCGGCACGTCATTGGCCACGGGACCGGCGTTGTAGGTCAGGACGTCCAGCAGATCCTGCGTCACCGGCGAAGCCGACGTGTTGGGATCATAGTCGTCGTACCAGAGGCCAATGGCCGCAAGCACAACACCGGATACGGCCTGGAGCTCGATCGTGGTAACGTCATCTTCGAGGCGACGGCCATTCGGGAATCCATCCATGTTGGGGATGAACTGCAGGTCCGTCGAGCTCGCAAAGCGGGCATCGGTCAGACCCAGAACGGCTGCCTGCACCAGACCCAGCGTGCTGAAGTCAGCATCGTTGCGGGGCGTCGGCGGGACGGCCATGTTGAGGCGAAGCATGTCGCCACCGGTAGGCATGAAGTTGTTCACGAACGGCTTGCCTTCGGCCAGCGGGTTTCCACCTTTGCCGGTGGCCAGCTGGTACGGTGCGACGTTCGGAACGCCGACGTAGAAAGCGGGCCAGAGGTCAACCGAACGGGGCTTGCCCGGTCCGGGCAGCAGGAGCGTGCCGAAGACGTCATCGTCCAGCGCGGTTCCTTCGACAGCGGCCGATCCCTTCAGGGAGTACAGGCCGTCCTGGCCGTTCCCGAAGTCAAATGAACCGAGCGAGTTGCGCTGCACACGCAGGGCAGACATCGCAGGCACGGCACCGCCGAAGAGGTCATCATCCATGTAGAGCGCGAGCTCCGGATTGTAGAAGTACTCGTTGTGGGCCGGATCCTCGTTGTACGGGGTCAGGGCATTCCAGCGATCCTTCTCGCCAATCGGGATGACGGCTTCGTTGGTCAGGGGCATTCCGAGACGGGATACCTGGACCCAGGGGCCACTGTGTACGGGCTTCTCGCCCTCCGCGGACAGGGTCCGAATCTGTGGGCGGCTGGCTGAGGCCCAGACGCCGATCACAAACTCGCTGTCGAGGATGTTGGCTGCCTGAGAGGCAGACTTGCCATCCTTCTGCAGATTCGAGATCGGAATCTGCATGGCGATGGTATGCGTGTTGAATCCGGCGACCGCGTCGCGGGCGTTGTTCGGATTTGAGGCATCCATCCCGTATTCGCTGCGCGTCGCACCCAGGTCAAAGATGCCGCCCAGGTCCACGAAGAACGCGTCGTCGCGGGGGCCGGCAAACACCAGCTCACCTGAGCTTGCGGTGGTGATGGCAGACTGCACAAGTGCGTCATACGTCGTGCCAAGGCCGACGCCGGACTCGATGGAGCGCTCACCGATGTTGTTCGGGGGCACGATGCCGCCGGAGACAATGGTCTCGAATGCCCCACCGGCCATGCTCTTCTCAAGCGTATAGGTGGTTTTCAGGTTCTGCTTGCCAAGGCGGATGTTGAAGAACGTGGTTGGATCTTCGTTTTCCTGCTGGAAAGTGAACCGATAGGTGATGTCATCACCCGAGGTCGTGGCGTCGTTCTTGACGTGGATCTCGTAGCGAACGTTCTCGCTGAACGTGGCATAGTTCGGACCGCCTTCGGGCAGTTCAAGCGGGATGTAGTTGGCGATGACGGTGATGGTCTCTGGGTTGTCCGGAGACCGGAAGGCATACAGATCTGTGTTGTCAGCCAGCGGATCGTTGGCGATCAGCGGAGCTTCACGGTGACTGGAAGCGTCACCGAGTTTGGGAGACTCCATCAGGAGCCAGCCGGCGAGTAGTACCGGGACCAGCAGGAGTCCTCGTTTCAGTGTTTTCATTGGGTCGAGCGCGGGTAGGCCGCGTTGCTTGGTTGGAGTAGCGTGCGACGCATCCCGAGAATGAGGTCTTCGCCGGTGTCACGATCGGGTAGGTCCGGGAGTAGGCGGAGACTCCTCAGGAGTGCGGCCATATCCCAGATATGAGTGGCCCTTTGCAGGAGACCACCTTCGAAATCGAGATGCGAGTACCCACAGATGGTGACCCGCCGGTTGGTGGCGGGGATTCCCAGAAACGACCCCTGGTGGGTCCCGTTGAGAACCCAGAAGACTCCGGTGGTCGACTCGTTGCTGATCTGGTGGACCAGCGTGAGTCGCCCGTCGGGAAACGAAGCGGAGAGCCGCCTCAGATCCTCGAGGAGTCCCATGCGACCGTGCTGCGCAGCCTTCCGGCTTGTGTCGTAGCCCTGGTACGTCGATGCACAGATCGATCGCAGCAGCGCCTCGTCACCGGAGTTGATGGCATCCGCGAAGATGCTGGCTAGCTGGGCAGGTGTCGGCATGGGGGGTTG
>JABDJZ010000589.1 GCA_013003255.1 Rhodothermales bacterium | reverse complement strand
CTTCCAGACCTTCTCGACGAATGGACAGGTAGTATCGTACGACGCCACGTCCACGCCACGCGCTTCAAGGTCCTTCTTGATCTCGACGGAGGCCCCGAAGGCCGGAATGATGACCACGTCGCCCTGCTGGAGGGTATCAAACGGAATGAGCTGTTCGCCTGTGGTGGAGCGCAAAAACTCGATCCCACGCTCACGCAGATCCTGATTCACGTGCGGGTTGTGAATCATTTCCGAGAGCAGGAAGAGTCGTTTCCCCGGGTGCTCATCCAGTGCCCGGTAGGCAATCTCAATGGCATTTTCCACACCATAGCAGAAACCGAAGTGGCGGGCCAGCTTGAAGCGGACGGGTCCGAAGTCCAGGACGCTGGGCGACAGATCCTTCTTGCGGGGATCCGCCATCTTGCGCGCTGCCTTCACCGCCGAGACGATGGGGGAGCGGTAGAACTCGGGGACTTGAAAGGTTCGGGCCATGCCCCTCCTACCTACAGCCGCCCGGTCAGATCCGGCAGGACCCGCTGCATCCAGGGGCCAAAGTTGTCGGCAAAGATGGCCTCGCGCGCCGACTGCATCACCCAGTGGTACAGTGCCAGGTTCTGCATGGTGGTTATCCGAAGCCCCAGAATCTCGCCGGACTGGATCAGGTGTCGGGTGTAGGCCTTGGTAAACGCGCTCGAAAAGAACGTGTCGAGCCCCTGGTCCACGGGCTCGAAGGCCTCCTTCCACTTGGCGTTCCGGATGTTGACGATCCCCTGTGTGGTAAACATGGTTCCGTTTCGCCCATTCCGGGTCGGCATGACGCAGTCGAACATGTCGACGCCCCGCGCCACGTTCTCGATCAGGTTGGCCGGCGTGCCCACGCCCATGAGGTAACGGGGCTTGTCCGTGGGAAGCACCTCGTTGACCACCTCCACCATCTCGTACATCTGCTCGGCGGGTTCTCCCACCGACAGCCCCCCAATGGCGTATCCGGGGAAGCCGATCTCAAGCAACTGCTCGGCAGACTTCCGGCGCAGGTCGGGATAGACGACGCCTTGGACGATTCCGAAGAGCGCCTGCCCGTGCCCGTACAGAGGAGGGTGGTTGTCGAAGTGCTCGCGACACCGGCGGGCCCACCGGATGGTCAGATCATTCGATTCGTCCGCGTACGTGTGGGACGCATCGCCCGGAGGGCATTCGTCCAGCACCATCATGATGTCCGCACCGATGGCTCTTTGGATATCCATCACGGCCTCGGGCGAGAACATGTGATAGGATCCATCCAGATGACTCTGAAAACGGACGCCTTCCTCGCTCAGCTTGCGAATCCCGGAGAGCGAAAAGACCTGGTAGCCGCCGGAATCGGTCAGAATGGGCGCGTCCCAGTTCTGAAACCGGTGAAGTCCACCGGCCTTCTGAAGCACCTCGGTGCCGGGGCGCAGATACAGGTGGTAGGTGTTGCCGAGCGTAATCTGAGCGCCGATATCCTGCTTCAGTTCGCGGGGCGAGACGCCCTTTACCGAGCCCACCGTCCCGACCGGCATGAAGACGGGGGTCAGGATGGTGCCATGGTCAGTTTCGATGCGTCCGGCTCGGGCACCGGTCCCCGCATCGGTGTGTTCCAGGATGAATTCCATCAGGCCACCCGGTGCGTTTCCCGACGGCGAGCCTCTCGCTGGCTCAGAACCTGCTGGAGGAAGAGTTCCTGCTCGGCGGATCGAAGGCCCAGGATCACCGGGAAACGGGACGTTTGAACCAACACCAGGCGCTCGGGCATCCGGCCCGGAAAACTCCGGGTTTCGGCATACAGGCGGTAGTGCTGCTGGTATTGGATGCCGGGGATGCGCTCGCAGTATTCGATGTCGCTGTAGTCGATGGTGATCTCGGGCGCGCCACGGGCCACGATCCGCAATTTCTGTTCTGTTACGAACACGTTCACACCACGCCGTCGGCCGAACCACGCCAGCAGGAGGACGGCGCTGGTCCCGGCTGACTGCAGGATCCAGTATCGGAATGCCTCCGCCTCGGTCGGAGGACCGTCCCAGTTGATCCACGCCCATCCCAGAAACGTGAAGACCACATAGCCGGTCACGGCGGCAACGGCCAGGACGTAGAAAGTGGTCTCTGCGCGTAGCCGGTCGCTATCGAACCGCGCGAGGGCACGACCGAGAACCGAGCGTGTGGGGTCCCACGCACCGGGAATGTGGTAGTGCTCGGCGGCGGGCAACCTACTCGGGGTCCTGCTGCTCGATGGACGTACTGGCGGCGCGCTGCAGCGAATCCAGACGCGCTTCCATCCCGCGCAGTCGGTTCTCCCAGAGGAGCAACTCCCGCTGACGGGCCTCGATCTGGCGATAGCTGTCGGAGATGGCCTGCTCCCTGATTTCGAAGGGTGCCTGGTCCAGGTGTCCCCGCTCCTCGAAGTAGCGCTTGAACAGCCAGTTGTGCTTCGCGGCTTCCATCAACTCGGCGAACCGGTAGGAGCCGAGTGCCCCCCAGGTGGCCGCGTTTTCGGCCACGGACGTCATGGCCTGCAACTCTGAGGCAATGCCGCGCAGGGTATCGGCGGAAGCCAGGACGGCCTCATAGATGGCCGGGTCATTCAGGAGCCGGGCAATGGTGCCATCGCCGCTCTCCATCTTCTGCAGGACGGACTCGATCCCGTCGGTGGCGCGGTCTGCGACACCAACCAGCAATTCGGCCGTGGCTTCACCGCTGACGGCGAGGCTGTTCATCGCCCTTCGCGTCTCGTTGGCGGTAGCCACCATTTCGTCGTACAGCGAGGGGTCGTACACAATCTTGCCCAGCGTGCCCTCACCCTTCTGGATGTCCAGCATGATCTGCTCAAAGGAGCGGGCCACCTGCTCAAAACCACGGACGGAGGCGATGGCCTTGTCGCTAATCTCAAAGAGGTCAAACGGGTCAACCCCGGGCAGGTATTCGCCCTCCTCGACAAGCTCTCCCGGCTCAGTTGCCGCGACCAGAACAATGATCTGGTCACCCACGAGACCGTCCGACTTGATCTGAGCCTGGGTGGTGGTGCGGATGAGGTGCGAGGCCCGATTGGTGATGGCCATGGACACTTCGATCCGGTCTGCCGGCGTCGAAGGTAGTCGGACGTTGGAAACCCGGCCTACGTTGATTCCCTGGTATTGCACCGATGCCCCGGCCTGCAGTCCAGCGACACGGGAATACCGCGTCTTGACCGTCATCGTATCGGAGAACAGGAACGTCCTGTTTCCGATCGTGAACAGGGCCAGGATCATGATGATGGCACCAACGAGGATGAAGGTGCCGAGTCTGATGTTTCGACTCATAGTGGGGTCAGGCAGGTGCGGGCTCTACAGTCACTTACCGAAGAAGTTGCGGAGTTCGGGCTCGTCCGAGTTGCGGACCTCGTCCAAAGTGCCGTTCTCCAGAATGCGGCCGTCATGGATGAAGTGGACGGAATCGGCGGCGATCTCCGCGCACAGCAGATCGTGCGTAATCACGATGCTGGTCATGTCCAGTTCTTCCCGAAGCCGGACGATCAATTCGGACACCATGCGTACCGAGACGGGGTCCAGTCCGGTAGTCGGCTCGTCGAACAGCATGAGCTTGGGATTCAACGCGATGGCGCGGGCCAGCGCAATGCGCTTCTTCTGGCCGCCCGAAAGGTCAGCCGGGACCGCGTGGAATTTCTCCTCCAGGTCCACCCAGTTCAGCAACTCCTCGATCCGGTCAATGCGTTCTGCGGGCGTCAGGTCGGTATGCCGGTCAAGGACGAAATCGAAGTTCTCGGCCACCGACATGGAGTCGAACAGCGCTCCGCCCTGGAACAGGTACCCAATGGTCAGTCGCTCCTGGTCCAGTTCCTCGCCCTCCAGTTGGTCCATGCGCTTATCGCCATACCAGACTTCGCCGGAGTCGGGGATGAGCAACTGCACGACGTGCTTGATCAGCACGCTCTTGCCCGTCCCGGATCCGCCCATGACAGCGGCGGTCTTCTCGGGCGCGACCTCCATGTTGACGCCCTTCAGGACTTCGGTGGACCCGAAGCTCTTGCGGACATCGACCATGCGAACGGCTGGTTTCACGATGCCACGTCTCCGAAGATGAGCAGGGACAGGCGAACGACAAAGACATCAGCCAGAATCACCAGGACCGAGGAGGCCACCACGGACTGCATCGCTGCCTGGCCTACAGCGCGCGTACCGCCACGGACGTTGAATCCCAGGAAGCAGGACACCAGTCCCACAATGGCCCCGAAGATGGAGGTCTTCATGGTGTCAACCAGTACGTCACTGAATCGGAGGGAGGTAAACGCGGTATCGAGAAACAGGCGTGGGTCGGTCTGCGCGGCCAGCGCGCTCTCGAGGTAGCCTCCGAAAAGGCCCAGCGCATCCGTCCAGATGGTCAGGACCGGAAACATGATAAAACACGCCAGGACGCGGGTGACCACCAGGTAATTGAGCGGCCGGAGCGCCATGACCTCGAGGGCATCAATCTGCTCCGTGACACGCATCGATCCGATTTCAGCGCCAATCCCGGCACCGAGCCGCCCGGCCAGTACCAGGGCCGTCATCACCGGTCCGATTTCCTTGATGATCGAAAGGGCAAGCATGTTCGGCAGCATGGCCTCCGCCCCGAACTGGACCAGGGTCCCGCGACTCTGCATGGCAAGCACGGCCCCGATGGCGAGGCCCGTGACCCCCGTGAGGAGAAAGGAGCGGGTCCCCACCTCATCCATCTGTCGCAGCAGTTCGCGCCCCTCCCAGGGACGACCGAATCCCTCACGGAAGAAGAGGGCGACGAACGACCCGAATTCCCCAATCTTTTCGAGGAACTGGGCCAGCGTCTCGCGACGGGCGGTTGGGCGTACGGTCGGGCGAAGGGACATCTAGGATCAGTAGGCTGTTTCCCAGCGCAGATTGACCTGAAGCACGGTGCCACGGCTGAGCAGCGAGACCAGGAGGCTGCGAAGAATCTCGTATTCCATGGTGACCTCGGTGGCGTTGCCCGTGCTGCTCTGCGAAGAGGAACTCAGGTCAATCGGCTGGCTGACCGAGACGTAGAAGCGGGGTGAAACATACTTGCCGGCCGTCAACATAAGCCCGCTCTGTTCGTCCTGCTCAATCTCCACGACATCGAGGCCCAGGCCGGACCCTGCAATGTTCTCAACCAGTGATGTGATCGGACCGACGGCCAGGCCCGCCGCGGACTGCAGGTAGCCCTCTGTGGAGGTGCCTCCGAACTGCAGACTCTGGCTGGCAGGCCTTCCGGTGGCGATGTACGAAATGATGTCCGCCAGATCCATGGCCGGATCGGACGAGAACGTGACCTCAAGGTCCTGGGGAGAGCCTTCCGCCTGGAGCCGGATGGTTACCTCGTTGCTCTGGGAGACACGGGAACGGACGTTGTAGACGGCACGGAGGTCCATGTCAGGCTCTTCAGCGGGCCCGTTGAACGTGAGCGTTCCCTGCTCGATCTCGAACGTTCTGCCGAACTGGACGATGCGACTCCTATCCGGGATCACCTCGATGGTCCCGAATACGCGGATATCCGAAAGCGGCTGCTTGGAAACGTCAATGCTCCCGGTGAACTGGATGTCCATTCTCGGATTGCTGGTAGACCTGAGCCAGGTATTCCTCGCGAGGTCAATCCGCAGGTCCTGGATTTCCATGGCCTCGTAGAAATCAAACGAGGTGGTGTCCGAGGCCGAGACGCGAAGCCCGAATCGCTGCTCCAGCGTGAACAGATCCTCGGTGGACAGGGTCACGGGCTCGAACGCGGCCGCGTTGGTTTCATCCGTCAGGTAGAAGTCACCTCGTGCCACCTCGACGCGCCCGCCCAGCACGGGTGCCAGAGTCGTACCGGTGAGATTCATGTCACCACCCACCACGGCACGGTAGGGCGTGGAATCAATGGCCAGGAAATCACGCGCAAGGATGTCGAGATCAATTTCGCCCAGGCTCAGATCAGGAAGGGCGATGGTGCCGCTGGCTGTAGCGGTACCGGATCCCGAACGGACACTGGCGGAGTCCACGCGAATCGCATCGTCCTGAAGACTCATGGTGACATTCACACGGTCGTAGACCAGCGATTCCCTTGGTTTGCCGAGGAGTGGAAGACCGATGCGGCCGTCGTTCAGTCTGGCGCTGCCACCCAGCGCGGGGTCCCCGTAGGTACCCCGAACGGTAATCTGTGCGCCCACGGTTCCGCCCAGTTCATCCACCAGAAGCGGGTCGAAGAACGGCAGTGTCCATTCGATGGGGAAGTCCTGGGCGTCGAGTCGGAGGCCGACAGGGTCACTGGAGATGTCGGCACCGGTAATGGTCATCGGAATGTATCCGCGTACGAGGGCTTCCGATCCGCCCGCGTGGATTACGCTGGCGTCCACGTTGAGTCGGTCGTCACGCACACTGACGCGGCCATCCACGGTGGCGGCATGTTCGCCCAGATGTCGAACGTCACCTGACACGGTGCCGTTAATGGAGCGGCTCGCAAGCGTGCCCTGAGATGTCAGGCTGAGAGACGAGTTCAGCGTGGCGCCGAAGCCCTCGAATCCCAGGATCTCGGCCAGGGCGTCCAGCCGAACGTTGGAGGCCACCAGGTACATGTTGTCGGCGGAGCTACCGAAGGCCTGTCCGCCGAGTGCGATCCGCTGCGAATCGGCCTCCGCCACCAGCCCGGAGATGCGGACCCCGTCCGATACATCCACTTCGACCGGGCCAACCATGTCCCAGGTGGACTCGTCGAGGTCCGCCTGAAGGCCGGTCAGGACGAAGCTTGAGAAGTCAGGCTGGACGTCAGCATTCAAAGCCAGGCGCCGGCCGTCATCAATGAGGAGTTCGGACTCCACGCTCAGGGAGTCATTGCGCAGCGTAAGGCCGGCCGTTCCCCGGCGGGCCGTCATCCTCGGCAGGGAAAGCTGCCGGGCCGTGTACCTGATCTCACTCGCGGTCGGAACCAACCCGGGTCCAAGTTCGGCGGAGGCCAGGATCTCTGACGTGGACACGTTGAAATCGCCGTACCGCAGGCCGAGCACGTCACCCTGCACGGAAACCCTAAACGCCGCTGGACGCCCGCGGCCTTGAATGGTGAGTTGGGTGGAACTCGTGGAGACGCTCTGATCATACAGTGCCGCAATGGCGCGCAGGTTACCTCCGGTGATGCGGCCATCCAGTCGGTAGTTCTCGTTTGGAGCATCTTCGCCAACCGGGAGGGTGCCCGTCATCCGAGCGGTCACCGGGTCGCCCCAGATCCGAATGTCTCGCAAGGCCAGGCGCCCGTTCCGCCAATCCAGTTCCCCGGATGCGGAGTCCACTCCAATGCCGGCATAGGATCCGCGAAGGGTATCGACGTTGGCTATGAGGCGGTCCAGCCCCGTCCCGTCCGAGGTCAGCGCTCCGGTGAGCGAGAGCACCGCAGACAGGGACGAAGCCGTTGAGTCCAGGTTGGCGAGGCGTGCGACATCGACGCGCTCCATCCGGGCGCTGCCCGCGAACGCCTGGGTGGCGCGGTTGAGGCCACCACGTACCCTCGTCATCCCCTGGCCGAGGCCCAGATCCGCCTCAACGGAGACGGAGTCGTCGATGACGAACAGGCTTGCGGTGCCACCCTCGATGGCAATCTCATTGTACTGGCCGTCCGGCAGCAGTCTCAGGTGGGCTTCGGACGTCGAGTCCGCGACGGTCGCGGCCAGACTGCCGGACAGGTCTGAGGTTGGTTGACTCGGGACCAGGGCATAGGCGTTGATGTGCTCGAACATGAGCGAGTCCAGCTGCGCGGTGCCCTTTCGAAGGTCGGTCCTACCGGCCCACTCGATCTTGCCCTGCGGCGCCAGGTCCAGCCGGCCCGAAGACGACACGGAGTCCGCCAGGGCCACCAGCGCAATGTCCCCACCGGAAATGATCTGGCTGTTGACCCGGGAAGTGTCCACGCGGATGCGCACACGGGTTTCTTCCGCCCCCATTCTCCCCTCGGCGGTGGCTGACAGGGAGGACGGGAAGTCGGTCAGGCCGGCCGAATAGGACAGGTCCAGATCCTGTATGCGCAGCTGCTCCAGGATGCCGGAGGCACTTTCGCCCCGGCCGGCAAATCCTACGATTCCCGGCCCACTGTACAGATTCCCCCGGGCGCTCCAGCTCGGGCCGTTGCCTGAGAGCGCGGTGGCCAGCGAGTCCAAGCGGAAGGCTCCGTAGGCCACGGCTCCACTGGTCACGGAGAGGTCATACTGTGCGCCGGTACCCTGCCCGCGAATCACGGCTGATAGACTGGACAGGGTCGAGTCCTGGAGCGCCCGGGCCCAGTCCAGGTTCGAGGCAGCCAGGCGTTCAATCTGCCACGCCTCAGTCTGGGGGACGTATCGGGCGGTCCCGTCGAACTGGCCCCCGCAGGCCGCCAGACTGATTTGCGCCGAGATGGCGAATCCCGTCTGTCGCGCGGAGATGGGGCCGCGGATAGTGCAATTGCCTATCCGGGTGTCTGTCAGCCTTGCGTCGGCCGTCCAGCGGTCCGCTCCCAGATTTCCGCGAACACGAACCGATCCGTCGACGCTGCCTTCCAGGTCTCCTTCGGTCCAACGCTGCAGCGCCCATCCGGAAAGGACGGCCGTGAGGTCCAACGGAAGATCTTCGTCAAAAGGACTGATGGTGCCGGTGAGTTGGGTTCGGCCTCCGTTGATCCTTCCGCTAGCCTGGGTAGTTATAGCGCCATCGGACCAGGATTGGCTACTGCGGAGGTTGTTTATCTCGACGGAGGGGATGCGGAAGCTCCGGGACGCTACCGTTGAGGATCCACTCAGCATCAGCCAGTCCTCGCCCGTGAGATCGGCGGACAACGCAGCGTCCAGCGGCGCCGGCCCGGGAATGGAAGCCAGCACTCGCGAGAGGTCGATGCCCCGCGAATCAACCGTGCCCCGGATCCCCACCGGACCAGCGCCGTCAGCCGCTGGAAGGGTGGCCGTCAGATCCGCTTCGATTTCGCCGCCACCCAGGGAGCCGGCCAACTGGAGGCGGGACTCGCTGGCTCTCGTTCGGGCACGCAGCGACAGGGAGGTGGTGGCACCCGGAACGAGGCCTGGCACCAGGGGCCGAAGGTCATCAAAGTGCAGCGGGGCCGCGATCAGGTCAGCATTCAGGGAATCGAGGGGCCACTGGTCTCCGGCCCAACGTCCGGACGCCTTAAGACTACTGCGGGCGGTGACAAAGGAGAGCGAGTCAATCCGGCCCGACCCATTCTGCAATCCGCCGGATGCCGCCAATCTCCCCGTTGCCGCGTCAAGTGGATTCCGCAGCGCACCCTCCAGCGTGTCCAACTGCACGGTCAATTGAGGGAGGGTCTTGAGTCCACGCAGGGCCAGGCGCAGGCTGTCCACCTCCCACGTGTCGGCGGAATCGGCCACAACAATGCGGGATCTCCGCACCGTGAGGCGCTCGAGCTCCAGGTCCAGGGCGGCAGTAGTATCCGGTTCACTGCCTGAGAAGGGTGCCGCCAGGTCAATTCCAGTTGAGTCCCTCATCATGGAGATGCCGGCTCCGGCAAGCAGTACCTCGCCAATCCGGAATTGCCCGCGCAGGGCGGGCAGGAGGCGGTAGGTGGCTTTCGCGGTGTCCACCCGAACGGGGGCCGATCCATCCATCCTGGTCAGCGCCACCCCGGTGAGTTCCAGCGAACCGAGCAGGTTGCCCCCGATCCCTTCCACCGTGAGCTCCGTGTCCGGGTACGGGTTGAAGCGGGTCAGCAGTCCGCGGACCGCCCAACTCTTGACGGGTGACCACTGGAGCAGAGCCAGGATCAGGAGTACGAATGCGGCGGTCCACACCAAGGCGCGTGAGAGCCTACGGACCCATCGGCGAAGCAGGCCCGGCCGCGTTCCGTCGGAGTCCCGTGCGCCTTTGCCGGCGCTGGGTCCGCCATTGCCGACGCCCGGCGCGCCATTGCCGCCTCCTTCCGGTTCGATATGATTCCCTGAGGGCCGCTCCATCAGAAGGCCCGCTGGATGCTGAGATGGAAGTTCAGGCGGCGCCAGTTTCGCTCCGGCGGGGGTCCGGCCAGCCCCATGTTGAAGAGGAACTCATCTGACGGACGGTGGAGATCATGCTCCGAGGGATTCAGCTTGAACGCCAGATCCAGGCGCACATTGCCGACAGGCGTCTGAAGGCGCAGGCCCGTCCCGGCCGAGAAACGCAGGTCTCCGAGGGTGGGGAAGTGGCGGTCCTCGATTACAGGCTGACTATTGAGGTCCTGCTGCACCTGGCCTTCGCCGTTCCGAATCAGCCGTGAGGAAACCGCGCCGAAGTCCACAAAGGTGGCGGCCCGCCAACTCGAGCCCAGGAACGGAGCCGGGAAGACAAGCTCCGCCGAGCCCCTGAGCTTCCCGAGTCCCCCGATGGCCTCGTAATAGGCGCCTGTGACGCTGAGCGATCCGTCATCGTTCGTGATGACCGAGTCGGCCCGCGCAACCTGAGGGCCGACCTGGTTGAGGCCCCAGCCGCGGACGTCGTTGGCGCCTCCGGAGTAGAAGCGGATGTTGTCGAAGCGAAACTCCGTCTCCGGATCGAACTGGTTGGCGCTCGGACCCTCGGGGAGTAGTATGCCCACCGAGGTTTCGAAGGCCAACCCGCTCCGTCGCGTGAGAGGAACGAACAGGGCGGCGTCCAGCGAGCCCTTGGTGTAGGAGACGTCCTTGGTGAGCACCGTGCCCGCCACCTCAGCGGATGGTCGGATGGCCCAGCCTCGTCGCGGGTTCAGGAAGTTGTCCAGTTTCCCGGCCGTGAACGTCCCGGCGAGTACATCCTGGCTGAAGATCCCCAACTGGCCAAGCCTGACGTCGGTGTCGAGCGGCTCCGCCTGGGAGAATGCATACTGCACTGAAACGGATCGGAAGGGGAGTACCTCGTAGAGGAGGGAAGGCGTGATGGCAGCCCGCCGATACCGAGTGTCCAGGTTTGGATTGTCAATCAGGTTCGCCGAAAGGGCCAACTGGGCCGAGAGGTTTCGAACGAATACCCAGGGCTGCCCGATGGAGGTGCTCACTCCATACTCCCGGCGCGAGAGTTGACCGGCCGGCGGGGAAGCGAGAAGACCCGACAGAATGGAGCCCGAAAGCGACAGGGAGCGCGCACCACCCCAAAAATTGCGATGTCGCCAGGCTGAACTGATGGACACCCCGTCCTCCCGCGAATAACCGGTTTCGAGTTCCAGTCGGCGGGGGTTGGCCTCGCGGAGCCGCACCCGTACCGTGACAAGGCTGTCAGCTTCCTGAGGCGGGACTTCGACCAAGGCGATTCTGAAGAGGTTCAGGCTGAAGAGCGAGCGCTGCCCCTCCAAAAGGTCATTCGCCGAGAACAGGTCACCTTTCCGGAAAGGCAACTCCCTGAGGACCACCTCCCGGCTGACAGACGACAGGCCGACAATCGCAATGGAATCCACGTAGGCCAGCGGACCCAGATCCGTGTCAACCTGCAGCCGAACCCGGTTTGCGGTTGAGTCCACCTGCAGCTCCGTCGCGATGTCGGCAAACGCATAGCCCCGGTCCCGCCAAAATGAACGGAGCCGGGTTTCCATCTGGATGCGGTCAAAGTCCGTGTAGCGGGCTCCCGGCCCCAGCGGTACTCGCTCCCCAAGGCGATCCCAGGCCGATTGGTAGGGTGCCGGGATGCTGTCCACCCGGATTTCCCGACTCGAAACGGCCAGCGGCGGTCCCTCGGAGACGTTGATGATGACCCGGATCCGGTTTGACTCCGCGTTGAATTGGGTGGCCGGGTAGTCAATCCTCGGGTTCAGGAAGCCGTTTCGCTGGTAGTAGCGTCGCAGGCGGACCATGTCACGCTGCAACTCGATGGGGTCGAAGTTCCTCGGCTGTGGAGTGACGCCGGGAAACCAGTCAAACCGGCGTTGGACGCGATCCGTGAGGCTCGGCCCCCGGGTGACCATCTGCTCGATGAGCTGGTCCCCGCCGAAAACGTGGCCGTCCTCGAATCGAAAACTCACTGACTTGACCTGGGTCTCCGAGTTTACCCGTCGCAAATCATCCTGGGCGACCACCGGTCGGGGCAGCACGAGGAGCAATGTCGCGAGCGCGAGACCCGTCGCGAGGGTGCGCCTACTCGGGGACATGCGTCTTGAGTTCGGTCGATGCGGTTTCCACAGCCATCTCCATCGCATGGTCCTCGCGATCCGGTCCGATGCGGTGGTGGCGCTCATAGAGCAGGGCGACCAGCGCCCCCAGGCAGAGCACCAAGCCCGAGTAATAGGCCCAAATCACTACCAGCAGGATGAGCATGAAGGTATCGCCGAGTGCGGTCTGCCAGCCTCCCTCCAGTCCAAACTGCGACGCGTATACCGTCAGGCCGACCTTGGCTGCCTCCCACAGGAGAGAGGCTGCGAGTGCCCCGGCGAACGCGGCCCGCTTGGGTGGACGCGGCTTGGGAATGAACCAGTACAACTGGAAGAACATGACCGTAGACAGCACGGCCGGAAGGATCAGGAGCAGTGCCTGAACGCCGCCCGAGAGGCCTTCGGAAACCCAGGTCCCATCCAGTCCCACGTATCCGGGGCCACTGCTACCCACCGTCTGCATGAAAATGGTGATACCGATGGATCCCAGGAGCAGGAATCCGGTCTGGACAGCCATCTGGAAGTCGAAGGCGTATCCCTGCAGCAATGTCCGCTGCTCGTGCCAGTCCTCGTCAAAAATGTGACCGAGAACGGTGCGGAGGGTGGTGAACAGCGTCAGCGACGTGATGGCGATGCCCAACACGCCAAGAATGGTGAACTGGCTACCCGAGGCCTCAAGGCCGGAGAGAAACGTGACCAGTTCGTCGGCGCCGTACGTGGGGACGAGGTCCCGAATTACCCGCTCAATGTAGAAGAACGTCCTGTCCGCGCGAAGAAAAAGCCCAAGGACGCCAGTGGCCAGCAGGACGAGCGGGACCAGCGCAATAAGGACCTTGAACGCCACCGCCTGGGCCCACAGGAAGATGGGTTTCTCGAAGAGCTCCCGGTAGAGGCCCCGTAGGTAGTAGGTGATGAGTTGGCCCATTCAGCGTTGTTGCCCAAACACAGCGCAAACGCATGAGGGGTGAGGCTGGTCCGCCGATCACGGGAAAGCTCTACAAAGAAAGGGCTCCAACGCGGTGCGCTGGAGCCCTTGAAAAGTGGGCCTCTTTCTGGCGGAGAGGCCGTCGAGTTCGGAATCAGGCCGAAGCCTTCCTGACCTCGTAGACGGGATCCTTTCGATGGTCCACCGTGCCCGCCGTGATCCGGCAGCACGAGACGTCCTTCTTCGAATGGATCTCAAACATGATGTCCAGCATCGTGTCCTCGAGGACGCTTCTCAAGCCACGGGCGCCGGTACCCAGAGCCTGGGCCTTGCCAACGATGGATTTGATGGCGTCGTCTTCGAACACCAGGTCCACGCCGTCCATGGCGAAGAGCTTCTGGTACTGCTTGATCAGGGCGTTCTTCGGCCGCAGGAGGATGTCTACCATCGCTTCCTCGGTGAGCTTGTCGAGCGCCGAAACCACGGGGAGACGTCCGGCCAGTTCGGGGATGATCCCGAATCTCAGCAAGTCATCCGGCTCCACGTACTGGAAGATGTTCGGATCGTTCTTGTCGTACTTCTTGGCGCCTTCGGCCATGAAGCCGATGGTGTTGGTTGAGATCCGGTGGGCGATGATCTCTCCCAGCCCGTCGAATGCGCCACCCACGATGAAGAGGATGTTCGACGTGTCGATGTTGATCAGGCTCTGCTCCGGATGCTTGCGACCTCCCTTCGGGGGAACGCCAGCCACCGTGCCTTCAAGGATCTTCAGGAGCGCCTGCTGGACGCCTTCGCCTGAGACATCCCGGGTGATCGACGCGTTGTCCCCCTTGCGGGCAATCTTGTCGATCTCATCGATGTAGATGATGCCCCGCTCGGCTCGCTCGACGTTGAAGTCGGCAGCGTGGAGCAGATGCGCCAGGATGCTTTCGACGTCCTCGCCCACATACCCGGCCTCGGTCAGCGCCGTGGCATCGGAGATGGAGAAGGGGACATCCAGTATTCGCGCCAGGGTCCGGGCCAGCAGGGTCTTGCCTGTTCCCGTCGATCCGAGCAGGAGGATATTGGATTTCTCCAACTCGACCTCCTCGAAGTCCGGGTAGAAGCCGTCTCCCTCGACGCGCTTATAGTGGTTGTAGACGGCTACAGAGAGCGCCTTCTTTGCCCTGCCTTGCCCCACGACATATTCGTCGAGGGCAGCTTTTATCTCCAGGGGAGACAGCCTTCTTCCACTGCTGGCCCGCCTTGCGGGGGCTGCTGCCGTGGTAGGCTTATGTGTAGTCAGGTCGCTGCGGACTATGCCCGCTGCATCGTTGATGCACCGGTCACAGATGTAGACGTCAGGCCCAGCCACCATGGAGGTGACTTCGTGGGCCGTTCGACCACAAAAGGAACAGCGGATGACGTCTTCGCCGCGTCGGTTCGCCATAATCAGGATTCACACGTTTAGGGTTGCCAGAACGATAGCCCGCTGTGTGAAAGGAGCGAGCATGGTACATATATCGCTCGTCCGGGGCAACTCTTAACCCGGTTTGCGGAAGGAAATGAAAGTCTCAAAATGAGGCGGAAACCCGAGCCGGAATGAGGCTTTTGGCCGAGAGAGGAAAGGGATAAAGTTGGTTCTAACCACAGAGAAAGAATTCCCGCAGGCGTTTCTGGACCGCCTGACGCGCATCGTGCCCCCGGGCATGTTCAGGGAGATCCGGGAGACCATGGAGGGCCCGCGTGCCGTGGGATTCCGGGTCAACCGGCTGCGCCCCGAGCCCGAGGCCGTGGTGGCTCAACTGGATATCCCGGTAACGCCGCTGCCCTGGGTTTCGTTCGGGTTTCTATGTGCGCCGGAGGATCGCTGGAAGCTGCTTGAGAGTCCCGCGTTTCTCAACGGGGACATCTGGGTGCAGAACCCATCCAGCATGGTGCCGCCGGTGGTACTTGATCCGGACCCTGCTGACAAGGTCCTCGATCTCGCGGCCTCACCGGGCAGCAAGACCCTGCAACTGGCCGAGATGATGGGACACGGGGCGGACATTGCCGCGGTGGAGTTGTCCCGTTCCAGATTCTACCGCCTCAAGCGCAATCTCAGGACGCATGAGGCCGCGTTTGTCAAGACCTTCAATCGGGACGGGATCAAGGTGCAGCGGTATCGGCCGGGGCACTTTGACAAAGTGTTGATTGACGCTCCCTGCTCTACTGAAGGCCAGATGCGGACGGACGCGCCCAACTCGTTCTCGCACTGGAGTCCGCGCAAGGTGAAGACCATGGCGGGCAAGCAGCGGCTCCTGCTGGAGAGTGCCATCAACTGCGCCAAAGCCGGTGGGGTTGTCGTGTACAGCACCTGCTCTTTTGCTCCTGAAGAGAACGAGGCCGTCATCCAGCATGCCCTCGATACGTTCGGGTCCGCGATCACCATCGAGCCCATCGGCCTCGACCTTCCCACACGAACTCCCGCGCTTCGCGAGTGGGAAGGCCAGACGTTCGATCCCCGAATCTCGCGCACCGTGCGTGTCCTTCCGGATACCGAGTTCGAGGCGTTCTTTGTCTGTCGCTTCCGGAAACTCGAACACACCCACCCCTTCTGATGTCGTCGACACACTGGGATCGCATCTTTGCCGACACTGAAACGGAGCGGCTGGGATGGTTCGAAAATGACCTGTCTCCAACGCTGGAACGGCTGGCCGTGCTCGGGTCCCTGGAAGGCAAGACCGTCTTTCTGCCTGGCGTCGGTACCAGTGGCCTGGCATCTTCCCTGCTGGACCAGGGCGCGACGCTGGTTCTAAATGACATCAGTCCGGAAGCCTTGCGACTGCTTCAGGCTAAGGTCCCGGCCGACGCACCGGTGACGTGGCTGTCCCAGGATATCAGCGAGCCGCTTCCACCGGCTCTCGGAGGAGTGGACGTGTGGATTGATCGCGCCGTCCTTCATTTCCTGACGGCGGAGTCACAGATCCAGCGGTACTTCGACAATCTCCGGCGAGTCCTGAAGCGCGGAGGTCACGCGCTGTTCGCCGAATTCGCCAGAGACGGGGCCATCAAGTGTGCCGGCCTGGATGTCCACCAGTACGACGCTTCAGAGCTGGCCGAGCGACTCGGTCCGGGTTTCCGAGTGCTGGAGCGGTGGAACCATGTGTACCACACGCCGGCAGGAGATGCGCGTCCCTATGTCTACGCGCTGTTCAGGAGGGAATGACGGGCGCTTGGCGCGGCGGTGTGCCTCAGGGAAGCACGGTCAAACCGTGGGTCGCCGTTCCTGAACCAGCACGGATAACCGCCAGGTAGTTTCCCGGAGCGAGCCGATCTCGCGCAACGGAGATGGAGTGATCCCCGGCGGCAAGGTGCCCCAGGGACCGACGACGCACCTCGCGTCCAAGCATGTCGTAGACAGTCAGCTCCGTGTCGGCGGAGACCCGGGTAGTCAGCAGGATCGTGACTTCATCCACAAACGGGTTTGGATAGGCGGACTGAATCCGAAAACCAGTTGGAACGTCGGGACGGCGGACTGAGGTGGCCACCCCCTCCAGCGGCCCGTTAGGGTTAACCAGGTGGTAGTACATGGTGTCCGCGAGACCCCGCGAGTCTGTGGCGGCCACCTTGAAATGCGTATTCCTTGTCGGTAGAACCGCACTGTCCGAAACGATGGTCACCCCTGATTCGACGGACACCCCAGCCGGCGCATCGACCAATTCGTAGGCGACGGTGCCGGATCCGGAGCGTACCCGTAGCGTGTCTCTAAGCGTGCTCCCGGTGTGAAGCAGAGTTCTGCCTGCCAGAGGAAAAAAACGAAGGGGGAACGTGGTTTGATCGGCCACCTGGAATCGGCGCGATTCGGTGGGATGGCCATCCCGGAGCAGCTCAACCTGCCACTCGCCTTCGGGACCCTCCATGCTGGCGGCGTCGAAATCGAAATAGAGCACGTGCCACTGCACGCTTCGGGAAAAGCTGATTCCCTTGGATTGCCGGGCGAACTCGTTGCCGGCATGGTCCAGAACGCGCACCTCATAGACGGCACCAATCTGCCCCTGCATCTGAACCCAGACGCCCAGCGTCGGCTCGGAGGCTGCCACGGTCAGCGGTCGGAACGGACGGTTCTTCAGCCGCTTGTCGCCGAGGTAATTGTTGTTTTCCGCACCGGCAAGGTCTGTATCCAGAAAGACATCCCAGTCCAGCAGGGTGAAATCTGATCCTCCGGGGTGGTCGAACTCAGTACTCCAGAGTGACAGGCGTGGATTACAGGGACCCTGATTGGGGTCCCGCGAAATGCCGTTCTCCCAGAGCTCGAAGTGGAGATGCGGGTTGGGGCTGCTGCCCGAGGAGCCGATGAAGCCGATGAACTGGCCGGACTCCACACGATCCCCCGGGACTACGGAGATGGAATGCTGGCGCAGGTGGAAGTATTGCGAGCTTGAGCCATCGGCGTGGCGGATGTTGAGGCCGTTGGGCTGGCCGATGTAGGGTGTCCAGTAGTTGCGGTCAAACTGATCCGAGACCACCCAGGTGACGAGGCCCGGCGCAGCGGCCACCACCGGCACGCCCTGATCCATGAGCCGGAAGTTGTAGGCCATGATGTCCGTACCCCGGTGCCCATCGTAGGTGAACTGGGGATAGCACTCCCAATCTGTCCACGACCCGGTGGCCGAATCGGTGTCCGGACCCAGTTGCACGAAGACGCCGTCGTGGTTCGCCCAGCCTATCGGCCATTCCAACATGGGGAGTCGGCTCTCGCCCGGGAGCATCATGTAGCCCGCCAGCAGCGAGACGGCGGTCAGCGCAAGGAGGAGCGGGCCCGAGGGACGGCGTGGTGGTAGCATGGGGAGCGGCGGGGAGAGCGCGTTTACACAAAGTAGCCGCACAACCGGCTCGGCCAAGGGAGTCTGAGCGAAGGGCCAGAATTTCGGCCCCGTTGACCCTGATGCCGCCGCCAGTCGTCAGCCGCCGGGGCGGGGAGATCACCCAACCACCGGTCGCCCGTACTTGCGCTCAAGAAACCGCTCGCGGTAGAGAAAATGAGCGGTGGTACACACCTTCCTGGTGTACAGCACGTTCAGTCCAGCTCCTACGGCGGCTCCGGCCACCGGGACCACCTGACTCAGTTTGCGGCCGGTCAGGTTCATTCCGATGGCGCGCGCGATGCGCTCCACGGCCTCATTGAAGCCCAGCTGCTCGATGGCACTGACGCTCTGGCTCGTGGCCACCTTCTTCACCACGCGGTACGCGGGCTCAATGGCCAACTCCTTGGCGCTGTCATTGGACTTGGCGACGTAGTCCAGGATCTGTAGCGCATAGATGCGTTCCTCCTGTGCGGTGATATCGAACCCACAATAGGTGGCATACTCGCCGGCCGCCCGAAGATTCAGCGCCACCAGGGCCACGATGTCGGGGACGATTCCGGCGAAGCCGGCAAACCCCGTCGCGGCACCCTCTGCACCGGCCAGCGAAACGTACTTGGCTCGGAGTCCCGTGGTGACTGTATCGATCTGCTCGAGGTCCAATCCATGGATCTCTTCGAGGTCGCTGATGGCAATTTCGTTTCGGGCGAACTCGCGGATGATGCCGTCGCGCCAGACCGAGTCATGCGTGATCTCGTTCGTCAGGTCCAGGAGGCCCGTGACAATGTTGTCGATAGTCCATTCGACACCCGGCACCTGACGCGCGAAGTCGGTGGCCGTGCTCCAGACATCGTCCATCTTGCCACGGAGCTTGCCATACCAGGTATCCGGCGGATTCCGCCACACCTGGATCTCCTTGATGGCGTTCTGTTCGTACGGGGAGGGCTGCATGGCGCGGTTATACGCAACGTCGCCGAAAGGTTGTGCTCGCCCCTACGCGTCAGTCAAGAATGGGCCAGAACACAGAGAAGCGAAGTCGACGCTCCGGGTAGGGATAGTCAGGGATCAACTGGTTGCCCGGGGTCAGCGTGGTCCCGCTCATAAAGTTCTCAAGGGACACGGTGAGGGTCGCGGTGCGGATGTGGGCCACGGCTACGAGGTCCAGGACCATCGACTGCTCAATCGGCCGAGAGGCCGGATCGGGGAGTCCCAGCAGCCCCGTTTGCGGGTGAAATCGCAGTCCCAGGTGTTCCGTCCAGGCTCGCGCACGAATGGAAAGGTCCGCATCCAGGTCACCCTGGAACAGGATGCCGCGAATGCCCAGAGCGGCTTTTCCGAAGAGTTCGGGCACCGCCTCCTCAAGGCGCCCATCCAGTTCGGCCGTTTCACCGACGGCATCCTTGTCCCCTGCATAGAGGGAGGTAGTTGCCTCCGCCCAGAAGTAGATCCCGCGCCGCGAGAACTCCCGGAGTCCGAGCCGGCCTGTGGCAGATGTTCGGGTTCGGAGTCCCGTGTAGGGGGCTACCGAGAGCGTGTCGTTCGTAGCGTTGAAGACCCGCTCCGCCCCGTCTGTGGTGCGCGAGGCGGCCACGCTCCCGAGCACGTGGAGCCAGCCCGGCCGGAAGCTTACCCCGAGTTCGTCCACGGCCTGGCGTCCCTCAAGTCTGTCGCCCCCAAGGGGCTGATAGGTGCCTCCGAATCCGAACAGATCTGCGGCGGACTGAAGGCGGACGCCGTTTCGGGAGTGGATGAATGGCCGAACCACGCCACCCATCCATTCTAGGTCAACCGAGAACACAGGCTCCACGGCCAGATCTGTGGACCCGTCCGGTCCAGGCA